>CAMUZC010000078.1 GCA_947165105.1 uncultured Lachnospiraceae bacterium
GTAATAATATGGGTATTAACTTGGTATCAAGTAAAATTCTTCTTATATTATTTACATAGAACATTAGAAGTTCATTTCCTTGTTATTATTGCTCCGCTTGTAACTATCACTTATCCAATCGATAAAGCAGGTGATAATAAAGCGCAAGCCTTTGGAAATCTAATAAAAGAATTAATTATTAAATGTTCAATGCAATTAATACATTCAATAGTATATATTGTATTTATTGGTACAGCTGGAGTAATTGCAGTTAGTCAACCATTAATAGCTATAGTATTCTTTATGGCTCTATCTAGAGCAGAAAAGATTACTAGAAACATTATAGGAGTTAAGGATGAAGGATTCCAAAAAACTCAAGTTTTAGAAAAAATACCATTTATTGATTAAAAATACACATAGCTTTTCCACTACAAAGTGGAAAAGCTGTGGATAACTATAACAAAAAAGAAGGAGATGATAATTAAAAATGATAATAAACAAAAAGAAAAGCTATAAAAAATTAATTATTATATCTTTAATTATTATATTATTATTTTTAATTACCATCATAGTTGTAAAATACAATAGAAAGATAAAAGAACAAAAATTCTGGGAACAGGAAGTTCAGAGGGTGAGACAATATACATCAATAACAGAATTTAAAAATATTCAAGAAGTTGCAGCATATTTAAATTGTAAGTTTATTAAACAAGAAGATTCAAAAAGAGAAAACACAGATTATGATATTTATATGACTCTTCCTGTAAGATATGATAATGGTAATACAGAAAACAAAAACTTTACTGAAAATTTAATACAATTTTCTGCATATGTTTTGAAATACAAGAACTTTGTTATTCTTGATGAAGAAAACAATACAAGTATATTTGTAATGTGTAATGAAGAAAAACAAATTGTATCAACATACTTTATAAATAACACAGAAAACTATTTTGATTTAATCGAAACCAGAGAAAATGCAACTAAGATTGATACAGTTGAAACAATTAACAGCCTTGAGGTTACATCACAAGAACTGATTACACTAAAGGAAAATGATTGGAAAACAGATAATGTAAACTTTGGTACAAAGGAAAGCTTATATAGAAATTATGATATCTATTTTGATGAAGGAATACAAATTAGAAAAGTTGCAGGAAAAGTATTTAATATTGTTTTTACAAAAAAATATGAAAGTACGATTATTAACAATTTAAAATCAACAGCAACATTAGATGAAGTAAAACAAAGCTTAGGGAAACCACAGTTTGAGAACGGAAACTTAATTGGATATAAAGGCGATAAAATATATGTATTCTTTTGCGATAATCAAGTTTCTGTATACAGAGTTGAACAATATGAAACAGATGACATAGCTAATATTATAGAAAGTAAATCTACAAACAATGAAAATGAAAAAGTATTTGTAGACGAAATTAGAAATACATGGAAAGATTATGACATTTACGAATTTGACGAAAACAATGTAAAACTGCAATATACATTAAAAGGATTATGCATAAAATATGACTCAACAACTAAGAAAGGAGTTATAGTATATAACAATTATAAGGGCAAATTGCTACGGAAATAAGACATTGGAAGAAGTTGTAAAAGATGAAAAATTACCAGGTTATATATTTGTAGAAAATAAAGATTTGGTTTTTGAAGAAGAACAAAATAGATTAAATACATTAGATGATACAACTAAGAATCACAACTATAGCAGTTATGGAGTAATACTTAACACAAGTAATGAATTCAAAATTTACAAAAAAAGTATGAATAAAGATGGAAATATATATTCTATAAGATTTATATCAATTGATGAAAAATATCCTAACTCAGAGCTTAGGGAATATATATCTAATGGAATATGGATTGATGATTATAATTTTGTATATTCTGTTACTGGAAGAGGAATTTACTCTTACAATGCAAAAGATAGAACATATAAAACATTACTTACAGGAAATGAAAAGTACAGATTAGATGCATTTACAGAAAATAAATTATATTATGATAACACAGAATTTATAGAAATAGATTAACAATAAAGTGAGAATTATTAAGAAAGGAGGTAAGTGCAAATGAAAAACAAAGTTAAGAAACTTTTGAAAAATATAGTAATTGTATGGGTTGTAATTTGCACATTACTTCCTACGCTTTTCTCAGGTTTCGTATTTGCAGCAGATGATGGATATTTAAATACAGAAAGAGCAGGAAATTTTGCTGCTAACTTTGCAATAAATTTCTATGATAATTGGAGTAGTAAAAACGAAACAAAAGATAATCAATCTTCAGAAGGGTTTATATGGCCTATTGATAATTTTAACGTTTCATCATCATTTGGGCCACGTTCGATGAATTATGGTCCTGAATACCATAAAGGAATTGATTTAGCAGCAACAGTTGGAACTCCAATAAAAGCAAGTGCAGATGGAAAAGTTGTTGATCTATATAGAAATTGTACACACTTCAACAATTTAGGAGATACTTGTGGTGGAGGATATGGAAACAATGTTAAAATAGATACAGGAGATTGCTTAAATGTATATGCTCATATGAGCAGAGTAGAAACAACTTTATCTATTGGAGACGAAGTAAGACAAGGACAAGTAATTGGTTATGTTGGAAGCTCAGGTAGCTCAGAAGGACCTCACTGTCACTTTGAAATTGTATCTAATAATATTGATGGTTTAACGCAATTACAATATATAGCTCGTGGCGAATTGCATGGTTATAAATATAGTGTTGATCCTAGCATATATGTTGAAGGTTCATCAGGAGGAACAGGAACTGGAACAGGATATTATGGAGTGGTTAAAACTGAATATGACAGTGCAACAGGACCATATTCAATTGTTCCAGAAGATGCATCATCTTATAAATTAAATAACAATTCATGGATAAATTTTGTTTATTATCAAGCATTATTTAAAGAGTCATATAGAGATGATTTAAATAAAGTTTTTACAGGAACAGGTACATCTTTAAGAGTTAATCCTGCAAATTTTGATGATAAAAATAATATTCCAGGAGTAAAAGATGTTGCAAATGATTCACCAATTCTTGACATTTCAACGTTAATATCTGAAGGAAAAGTATTACCTGGTGACATTTTATATGTTGACAAAGGTGATGGAACAAAAGAATACCTATTTTATGTAGGTGGAACAAAAGTTATTTATGCAACAGATGATGAATCTGTAAATCCAAGTGGAGCTTTAAAGTATGAATACTTGGAATATTATCTACGTAGAATAAGAAGAAAATTACGTGAAGGTCACGAAGATGATGAAAATTTTGAAATGCCAAAATATGGTGTTGCACAAATTTATAGATTAAAAAAAGATGTTGCAGAATCTATAGAAGAAAAAGATGCTAATCTATTCTTCAATGGTAAGGGATATTATTCAAAGGTTACATATGAAGGAATTCCTGTAGATGTTCAATTATATGAAACAAATGTGGGATTCTTTAAATGGTTATTTTCACTATTTAAAATGTTATGCGAATTCCTATTAAATTTAATTATTTATATTTTTAGAATGCAAGTAATTGGATGGGCAAACTTGTTTGAAAACCTATTACAACATGTTTTATTAGGAATTACTGGAGATAACAATACATCTGGATGGGATGCAATATTTGGTACAAGTGCTACATCTGCATCAGGAGAAAGAATTACAGTTGAAAGTATATTCTTCAACAAAATTCCAATTTTAGATGCTAATTTCTTTAATTTTGAAAGTGCAGGTGGACATTCATTAGTTACTGAAGCAGAACTAATTGGACCAATTAGACCTGGAGAAAGTAGAACTGTTTTTATTCCAGATAGTGATAATGTCGCATATAGATTAAGAAAGAATTTAAATTTAATATATACAGTAATTAGAAATGCTTCAATTGCAATATTATTATTTGTTCTAATTGCAGTTGGAATTCGAATTGCTCTTACATCAATAGCTGAGAAAAAAGCTGAATTTAAAAAATTCTTGGTTTCATGGGTATATGCAATTAGTGTTGTAATTTTAATGCATTTCTTCATGTATGCTGTATTTGCAGTAAATGATACTTTTGTTGGAATTTGTGAAGATTGGAACCACAAAGCTGCAAAGGAAAGTGTAAGTGAAATTTTAGTAAGTACAAATTCTGATGAAGAGTTAAGCTTATATGATGCTGTTAGAGTAAAAGCGTATGCTTTTAACTGGAAAGAAGGTCTACCAGCAACAATTGTATATGTCTTCTTAATTTACTTATTAATAAGATTTTCATTTATATACTTTAAAAGGTATTTAACAATTTATATATTGGCGTTAACATCCTCATTTATGGGAGTTAAATATGCGATAGACCGCTTGATGGGTAAAAAGACAAACTCATTAAACAAATGGTTTAAAGATTTTGCATTTAATGTTCTACTACAAACAGTACATGCATTGATATATTCATTATTTATGGCTGTAGCTATTTCGGTATCTGAAAAGAGTGTTGGAGGAGCATTAATAGCATTAGTAATTCTAAACTTTATGTTACAAGCTGACAAATTAGTTATAAAAATATTTGGTTTAGACAAAGCTGGTTCACTTGCCGGTGTAAATCAACCTGAAAAATTTAGTGATGTATTTAGAAAATTTTTACCAATTTGGACAATTTCAAGTGGTATGTACAAGCTAGGAAAGAACAGCATAATGGGCGATCAAGGATTTTTCAGAAGAAAAATAGATTTTGTTTTTGCACATAATGCTGAAAGCGCAAAAGATGCAAATAAAATTTGGGAAAATAGAAAATATAATTTAATTGGTGGAGCTGCTAATATTGTTGATAAGCCATTTGAATTCTTACGAAATAGAAAACATGTTGGTGCTGCATTCCAAGCAATAGACAAACATTTACCAATAAGACATTTAAAAATGCTATCAGCAGATATAAGTACAGATACTAAAAAGCAATATTACAAAGATATTAAAGGATATTTAAAACAAGAAACAAAAAGATTTACAAGAAATTTAGGAACAGTAAAAGATTTCACAGTAGGAACTGCTGGTACAATAGCATCACTTGGTATGATGGTTGCAAATCCTTTAACAGGTGCTGGTATGTTAATAGCATCTAGAGGAACAATTAGCAAGCATAAATCTTTGAACAGAACTCAAATGAAAATGGATAGATATAAAGGAACAAAGAGAAAAGCTAAAGACATAAGGAATAATTCAAGAGATGATTATAAAGCAGCATTAAATGGCTATGTAGCTCGTGAAATGGGATATCAGGAAGAGTATAATAGATTGTTAGATGACTATGCTAACTCAACTCCTGGATCAGCAGATAGACAAAATATAGAAGACAAAATAAGAGAGTTACGTAAAGCAAGAAGAAAAGAAAGAGCAAAAGATTTACATAGATTACAAGAAGCAGATGAAAACTTAGCAGAGGCAAAAATTGAGTATGGAAATGCTAAACATGAAAGAAATGCAAGAACAATCATTGGTAAACCGGTGGAAAAAGGCTCAAGATTTGTTGAAAAAATATCTGGATTACAAGGAAAAGAAAATATGGCAATGAGTGAGTCAAGAGCTTCATTTGATACTAGAGATTCAGCTAAGAAAATGGCTAAAAAACTTGACGATATGGAAAAAGCTGCTAAAATTGAAGTTGAATTAAGAAAATTGACAGCAGACTTCAAAAATGAAATTAAAAATATTGAAGTTGATGGTAAGAAGATTTCTGAAGAAGAGGCAAATAAATTGTTTGAAGATTATATGTCTCAAACAGTAAAAGAAGCTTCTAACTTAAGTGTTAAAGCAAGCTATATTACAAACGCTATTAATGAATATCTACATGAGAAAAAATCAGACAAAATTGAACCAAAAGATATTGATAGCGTTATAGATAAAGTACAAGAAGGCTTAAATAGATCTGGAAAGAAAACAAGAATTTCAGACGATGCAAAAGAAATGATTAAAAATGAAATGGAAAAACAAATGATTAATGAAGGTAAAGGTCTTGGATTTGAAGATAAAGTTGCATCAGAAATCATTAGAAAAGTCCTTGGAAAACAAGGAGCTATGGATAATACTAAGAAATCTAAGGTTAATGCTAGTGTTGCAGCTAAGCAAAAAGAATTATTAAATAAACTTGTTCAAATACATACATATAATGATGTTGGAACAATTAAGCATAAATCTTCATTAGTAAGCATTACGAAAGTAATAAAAGATGCAAAGAAAAAGAAAGTAGGTGGAAAATAGAATGACAAAACGAATAGTAAAAATATCTTTAATAACCATATTTTTAATCATTTGTATGGCATGTTTCAGATTCTCGTATGCTGCGGCTTGGGATGACATTTTTTCAGGACTTGCAGAAGGCATAGTAGGGCTTTTAGCACTTGGAATTCAACAACTTGCAGTACTTTTATTTGGAGCAATTAATCTGCTAACAGGAGCAATTACTGGAGCAGCAACTGATGGTAGTGGTACAGTAGCAACTATGGGAGATGTAGTATTTAACAGATGTGCATTAACATCAGCAAATTTCTTTAATGAAGTTTGGGTTGGAAATATTCAATATGGTACTGTAATGACAGGTTTAGTTGAAAATATTAGTAAATATTATGTAATTGTACGAAATCTTTCAATTGCAATGCTACTAGGAATTTTGTTATATGTTGGAATACGTATGGCAATATCTACAGTAGCATCAGATGAAGCAAAATACAAAAAAATGCTTTTTGACTGGGCCATAAGTTTAGTATTGGTATTTGTTTTACATTTTATTATTATAATTACATTTTATATAAATAATCAATTAGTTGATATATTAGCTCAATTTGATCCACACAGTAGTTGGGATATGACAGAGTTATTAGGGCAGGCAATGGTTCCTGGCGCAGGAATTGACGAATTAATAGTTTATGGTGCGTTTTCTATAGCAAATCTTGCTTTTGTACTTACATATATAAGACGTACAATAGTTTTAGGATTTTTAATAGTAATTTCACCACTAATTACTATAACATATGCAATTGATAAAATGGGTGATGGAAAGTCACAAGCTTTGAATACATGGCTTAGAGAATTCGTATTTACTGTAATTATTCAACCATTTCACTGTATTATTTATATAGTATTTTATGGCTCAACGGTAAATGCTGTTCAAGGTTTTGGATTAAATACAGAACGTGATTTAGGATTAATGATTTTTGCTGCAGCAAGTGCATTCTTTATGCTAAAAGCTGAAGGAATTGTTAAGAAAATATTTGGAATTCAACCAAGTGGAATTGGTGATGCTATAGGAACAGGTGCTATGGCATTAACAGCAGCAACAGGTATATTTGGAAAAAATAAAGGTAAAAAAATAGACCAAAGCAAAGGTAAAATGCCTAAAATGAAAAATAACATTGATAAAAAAGATGAAAAAAATGGAGATAA
>CAMUZC010000079.1 GCA_947165105.1 uncultured Lachnospiraceae bacterium
ATTTAATTTAATAATAATTAAATTTGTTTATTTAATTTAATAAATAAAGAAATAAAAAGGTTCCCATCCCAACAAAACGAAAAATAGCAGGAATCCTATATAAAAAAATAATAAATATATAAAGTAAAATAAAATGAATATAAAAATTTGTAGTGAATTTTATTCATCAGTGGATAAAATAAGTGCAACACCAGCAAGGATCCATTGAATAGGATCAGTTTCTTCACTTTCCATCTTAAGATAGGCGGTAAATATATAAGTACCCCCCCTAGCAGTAGTATAATAAACCGGACATTCATAATAACCAACAGTATTTTTATTTTTTAATTCTACAGCAAATACATGCATAACAGGTATCTTAGGATCAAGTTCTTTGTTAACCATCTCTGTCAAAAATCCAGGAGCATCTGGATTAGAATCTTCCCATTTAGCACCTTGCAAAAACATACCAGTAAGATATACACCTCCATCTGGAGGATAGTCTTTAACCATATCTTCAGTCATATTTGTAATTTCAGTCATTGTATCTAAATCATCTAAAGGCAATACTTTTTGTCTGGCAGTAAATTGTTTAACAGCAGTAATAAATGACATAGGATTACATAATAGAGTAATATTAAGACATTTAGGTGTTTTTAAATCAGAGACCCATTCATCCATTTGATCATGTCTTTTCATTAAATCATCAAACCAGAAAGATAAAGGCTTTTTACTTGGGTATCCGGCAGCTGTGTCCCATGAAGCAGGTAATTTATTATATTTAATAGATTGCATCAAACTTTCCATAGCATCAGTCATGTTCAATTCACCGTTAAGACCTTTTTCTAAATCTTCTAAAGATTTTAGACATGAAGAGAATATAGAATTAAGTCTTTCACATTCTTGGAAGGCTACAATTTCATATGGAGAAGGAGATTTTCCAGCTTTTTGACGTAAAGTAGATAATGAATAAGTATTTTTTTCTTTAAGTCTATCAGCATATCTTTTGATTGATTCCATCATAGGATCTGCTTTGGGTTTATTTCCACCTCCTTGTTTCTTTTTGTCATCTTCTTTTTCCTCAACTCCTGAGGATGAACCTCCTTGAATGTCTAATATTGAGTTAAACACATATTGGCCTTGACTTGTTAAGTATGAAATTTCTGCATTTGGATGCAAATAGAATAGGATAGGAGATTCTGGGGGTAATTTTTCAATAATATATTTCATATATTGGTCATAATTGAATTTACTTGGATCTGGAGATTTGAAGTTTTTGGCTAAGTTACAACCAGTTAATAATTCTGGTTTAATTAAAGTCTTAAGATAAGCATTATTTGTTCTTCTATCCCAGTTATCGGTGATATGTCCTCCATACATAATTTCCCCATACAAATATCTCAAATCTTCATATGGTACTTTTTCATATTTTTCCAAATAGTTATTTAATACATCTGCACAAATTTGTAAGTCACCTTCATTAAAGTTATATTTAGTGGACCAACCAATTGCTCCGAATTTTCTTCTACCAATGATAAGTGAATGGAAGAAACATAAAGAAAATAATATAGCTTTGAATTCATTCTTTTTAGAGCATGAATCAAGTCTTGCTTGATTGAAGTTACCAAAAGCTCTTTTCATATTTGCTTTAAGATCTTGTGGTGCTTCATTAGATACTTTAATTGAAGCTTGTAAAATAGGTTCAGGAATAATATCTATAGTAGGCAATGCAGGAGGTTCGGAGGAAATAAAGCATCTGAAATTAGGATCGGCAGTTTGTGATACTCTTTCTAAATCATTTTCAAATCTTTTGATCCATTTGGACATTAAATGAAGGTTTTGTAACATAATCCATTTTCCTTCTTTGGCACATTCTTCCAACATTTTATTTGCTCTATCTTCTTGACCTTGTCCCATAGGAATGTTAATAAACGTTCCTTTTTCTATAGATTTACCCATGGTAGCACCTAATTCTTCGACGTTTTTAGTAGGATCAATACCAGGGAATAGTACGAAGAATATCGGAGTAAGACAACTTGTTTCTTTGAATGTTGCAGCCATGTCAAATGTTGATGATTCTATATATTTATCACCCATATTTTCTCTAATATAATTTGTAATTGCTGATGTAATACGGTCAGGTCTTAATGCTTTAATAACTAATAATTTTTGGAATTCAGTCAATTTTGATTGGGATTTAGGCATTTCAGATTCTTCTGCCTTTTCATCTTTTAGCCATTTTCTCCAATAAGTACTTTCACTATTAGAACTAATTATATCTAATAATCCAGAGAATATTTCTAATTCTTCTAAACCTTTTACATTAGCAATTTGATAATCTTTTAATATTTCTTTTGTGGTTGCGTTGACTTCTTCTAATTCACCTTTTTTACCTTCGATTAAAAATGATAATTCTCTTGGAATAATTTTGCCAGCTTTTAATAAAATTCTGAAAGTTAATAATGTAGAGAAAATCAATTTATGCGATTCGAAAAGACCTCTTCTGACATAATTGAATGAAAATTCAGTAACAGCTGTAACTAAATCATTTACTCTTTGAATTCTTTGTTGATCGGTCATATCTTCATCTTCCACTTCTTCTTCCTCTTCTTCCTCTTTTTTCTCCTCTTTTGGTTCTTCTTTCTTTTCTTCTCCTTCTTCTCCTTCTTTTTTCTCTTCTCCAGAGGCTTCTCCATCTTTTTTTTCTCCTTCTTCACCCTCGGCACCGGAAGCTTCTCCTGATGCTTCTCCTTCTTTTTTTTCTTCTCCTTCGCCTTCTACTCCTTCTTTTTTCTCTCCTTCACCCTCAGCACCTTCTTTAGCCGGTTCACCTTTTACTTCTTGCTCTTTTGGTTTTTCTTCTTTTGGCTCATCTGCTTTCGGTTGTTGGGCTTCAGCTCCTCCTTCAGCAGCTCCTTCTTCTTTTTCTTCTCCTTCTTTTTTCTTTTTTTCTTCAGGGTGTAATTTTATTTTCCATTTTCCTGCTACATCTTTAACTGCTCTTCTTACGACGAAAATGAATGATTCTAGGGAGAATTTATAGAAAGTATGTAATTTGTATAATTCTGTAAATAAGAAGAAAATTAAAGATCCACGGACTGCAGCAGGGGAGTAAGCATTGGATGATTCGGCAATTTCTTTTTCTGCCTCTTTTGATTCTTTCATAGCTATAGATACTTGTTCTGATACCTTTTTGGAATTTTCTAATCTTTCAACCATAGGCTCGTTTTCTAATGGGTCACCAGGGGTGTTAAGATCTGTTAAAATTTGGTTTTCTAAATCACCTAATTTAATCTTACATTCATTTTGTTCTTGGATAACTTGCTCTTTTCTTTGGGCTAATTTTGGCCTTTCCATCTTAACTATAATAGCTAGTAATTGATCAGCGAGGCCATCTTCAGTAACTGCAAAGTTAATTAAACATGCCTCTGCTTGGATTTCAGGAGGATAGTGGGGATTAGATAGTTTAGTATGCATGATAAATCTGAAATTCTTATGGATTTCATGCTGATTATTACCTAATTTATAGAATTTCTTTTTATATACATTTCTACCTATGATAGGGGATAAAGTTGCATCGATCATTTCATCTAAATTTTCTAAAACAACAGTTTTACCATCTTCGATACATTCTCCAATAATATTTATTAATTTTTTATTATTCATTCTTAATAAAGTAAGTCCATTATCTTTCTCTTTTTCTCTTATCCATTTAATACCTTGTAATTGGGGATCAATCATAAGAGACCACCTTTCTGAATTTGTTAAAATTGTGGCATTTTCAATTGAGACCGGGTCTGCAGGTAATTTTTGATTATTCCATTTAGCTTTTTCAGCATCATTTGTCAATATTTTAAGGGGGTCCATAGCAGTTTCACTTTTTGGTATTTTATTATTTTCGATAAATTCGAAGAATGAAGCTTTAATTCCTTCTCTGTATTTTTTAGGGAATGGACCACAATATGAAACGAAGGCAGATGAAATTAAAATATCTCCAATAATAACTTCTAATTGAGCGTTATATTCTTGGATATTTAATGTCCAACGTTCACTTGATGAACCCAAAGCACCAATAAATCTTCTTGCTAAAGATAATTTATTTTTACAATTTGTTTCATTTGTTACAGCATCATTAAGTTCTTTTTCGGCTTTTTCTTTCTCACCCATAACTATATCTAATTCTTCTTGTAATTTTCTTACTTTTTCTTGTACAATTTCTAATTTTTCTGATGCTTCTTTTAATTCAATTGTTTTTTCATCGACATTTTTTTGCATAGGTTCAACAGTTTTTGCCGCATTATAAAATTCATTCATATAATATAACCACTTAAATAAGATATCAACACCTTTTGAGGCTTTAGCTGATTCATCTGCATTTTTTTCGAATAATTCTTGTTTGAAATAATCTGGGTATCTACTGGTTAAATTATCGAAGTTTTTAGTATTGTATTTAAATTGTTTAATAACTTCTAAGAAATATTGCAAACCTTCAATTAATTTTTTTGTATCTAGCAATAGGGCCAAAATATCATTTTTTTCGTTTTTCTTAGGTAAGGCTTTGTTATCTACTTCTATTGGTATATATTCATTAATTTGGCCGGCAAGCATGAGTCGCATAGCGATAATAATATTCATAATTTTATCTGGGGGTTTTGGTTTAATTTGTCTGACTTTATCTAAATCTTCTTTTTTAATTGATTTAGCCAAGGTCATACAGTTGTCCATAATAGGTTTGAATTTATTTAATTCTGCCTGACATTTTGCACTTTCTTCTTCAATTCTTGCTTTCATTTCAGATACTCTTTTTTCTTCTTCTTGTGCAATTTTTGATTCACCACCAACAATTGTTGCCTTTTCTTGTGCAATTTTATTCTTTGCTTCTGCTTCGACTTTAATTTTTGAAATTTCGACAGATTTTATTTCTAATTCTTTTTCCAATTCGGCAATTGATTCTCTGGCATCTTTTAATTTATTTAAACCAGATTCTAATTTTTGTTTATTATCTAAAATAGCATTTACTTTTTGTTTATACATACTTCCAAATAATTTTAACAATTCTAAAAATGATTTAGGGGTGATATAAGTATATCTTCTATCAGCTTCAAGCATATCTTGGGCTTTTAATCCTACTATATTAAATGAAGAAGGCATGAATTTAACAACAGCTTCGAAATATTCTGCAGCAGCCATTTCTTCAAAGTCTTTTTTGAGTTGTTCTCTAGCAACTGAAGTAAGAGCTTCTTCTGGCCATGGTTGGAACCAATCGATAACAGTACTGTTGATAATTGATGGGAATTTTCTTGCTTTATTTCTCAAATTTTCACCAGGAGAGAAACATAAGCATACATGTAAATTTTTTTTAACCCTTCCAATGAAGAAATTCCAAACATCTTGCATTGATTCTTTTCTTGTCGCAGCTTTACATGCAGCTTTTACTTTATTATATATAACTTCTTTATCATCAGGACTGAATAAGTCTTGTATATCACCTGATGAAAGTAAATCATTTACCAAAACCATGAATTTTTCATCTATAATTTGATTTTCGGTTAAAATGAATAAAAGACCAGCATCATCACTTAGACCTGTTGTATTGTACATTTTTTGCAAATCTTCTTTGAATGAATTTAATCTATAATCACTCGAAATTGTAATCATATAATTATTATATTGGCAGATGAATGCAGATAATTTGGATAAAGATTGTTTACCAGAACCTCCGACACCAACTAGATTAGAGTGACCTGATGGTTGTGTAATAATACGAGTAATTCTACAGACATGTTTGACTGCATCATCGAATAAAACTAAGTCCATACGAGTATTCTGATCATTATATTCACTCAAGGCTTGATTTGCTTTGTCTTTTACATCACTTAATTTATTTGCCATATCATATACGCTGTCTAAATAACCTCCAACAAATCGACAGAAAATTATTGGTTCTGATTTATCTGTTAAATATTTACCTAAATTAAATTTACCACCAAATGCAATTTTTATAACTTCTCCTCCTAACTCACCTCTTAAAGTATTTAAATCTTTAACTGATACTAATCTATCACCATATACTCTTTCACATTCATGTATCCATAATTTTGCCATTTTTTCTGGTTCTTTGAATTTTTCAACTGTTGACATTAATATACCTTGGAATACACCGGTTATATGTCTTATATTAAATTCATAATGGAAGTTAATAGCAGATTTTTTAAATTTAGCGAAGACACATTTATGTAATTTAATTATACCAGCTACTAAACCTTTGCTTAATTCTTGTATATGTGAACCAAATTGTTTGAAATGGCCATCTAAAAAGAACTGGAATATAGTTCTTATAGAATCATCTGATGGGAATGGAATTGAACAAATCCAGAAATGTCTTTGAAGTCTTGGATTTATATTAAATGAACCTGCCGTAGGATTCATTGAAGCAATAAATTGTATGTTCATAAACTCCATAAGTTCCATCTTTTGGCATTCATATATATGTTTATAATCCATAAATTGACGAACTAATTCTATAGCATTTTGGGTTAAACAACTATCCAATTTTTGCATATTGAGATCATCGATGAAAATTGCCATTAATTTTGGATTGCCTTTAGGTACGAAAGTTCTTTGGGAGAATTTTTCTGTATTTTGAATTAAAACACTTTGCATAACATAGGTATCTGAATAATAGTTAAAAGCAACTGAAACATATGAAAATGAATTATTTTTTTCATTCTTTTTTCTGTTTGATTCAAGCATACCATTGGCAATTTGAGTTTTACCACAACCAGCCATACCTATTAATAATGATGGATGACCAACATCTAATAATTTTTCCATTAATTCAGATACAGAAACTGTTTCACTTGTTGGTACTGTTATATATTTAATATTTTCTCCCGGACGATATTCAATTTCTTCAATTTTTTTTGTCCATTCTTCAAATCTTGGATTTTCTGGGTCCATAATTACATAATAGTCAAAAATAGTACCTTTTGGAGGAATTTTATATTGTTTGAAATTTTGTCTGAACCAATCTGAGAAATTTCTCTTATAATCAATACCATCTTTATCTGTTAAAATACCCCCCATTGACCATATTGCTGCAAAACAAAATAGTAAATCATATCCTGGATATGGTTCATCATCGCCTTTTATTTGTTTTTTAGGATCTCTGTTCATACATGCTTCTTTTTTATCTATATATGCTTCTAGTATTTTACAAAAACCAATAACAAAGGTAATTTGGAAAACTAAATCAACTATAAGTCTAGTTGATTTCAAGAATTTAAGACAAGGTTCTAAAAATGTTTCAAAATATATCAAAGTATCATCGTTTACTTTTTTTCTGAAATTCATTTGATTCATCCATGATTTATAATAACCTCTCCATTGATA
>CAMUZC010000080.1 GCA_947165105.1 uncultured Lachnospiraceae bacterium
ATCATCATAGCTTCAATAACTGAATGTGGTGTTCCTTCCAAAATACTTCTGTCCATAAATGCTCCTGGGTCTCCCTCATCAGCATTACATACAACATATTTTTGATTTCCTTCAGCCATTTTAGCAAAGCTCCATTTTTTTCCTGTTGGGAAACCAGCTCCACCACGACCTCTTAATCCTGAGTCAGAAATAATTTTTATTACTTCATCTGGATTTAATTCAAACAAGCTTTTTTCTAATGCTTTATAACCATCAAAAGCTATGTACTCATCAATATTTTCAGGATCAATCTTTCCACAATTTCCAAGTGCAATTCTATCTTGTTTTTTGTAAAAATTTAACTCATCTAATTTTTTTACAACACTTTCATCAATATCTTTACATAGTAATCTTTCAACTATTTTTCCTTCTTTAATATGTACATTAATAATTTCTTCAGCATCTTCTGGTTTCACTAATGCATAGAAAACATCTTCAGGTCTAACAATAACAATAGGACCTTTTGCACATAATCCAAAACATCCTGTTTGAATTACTTTAACATTTGTTATATTATTTTCTTTTATTGCTTTATTTAAATTCTCAATTATAACTGGTGACTTCGAAGATGTACATCCAGTTCCACCACATACTAAAATGTGTTTTTCAGTTGTATTGGCATTTTCATTAATTCTTAATTCTAATTCAGATTTAACTCTTGCTCTTATTTCATCTATTTCTTCTAATGATTTCATTATTTTGCCTCCTCATCTCTAATTCTCTTAATAACACTCTCCACCATCTCAGGAGTAGCTTTTCCATAAACTTCATCATTAACTGTAAAAACTGGAGCTAAACCGCAAGCACCAACACATCTAGTTGCCTCTATTGAAAACAATCCATCCTCTGTTGTTTGCCCAACATCTATTTTTAATATTTCTTTTACTTTATCTAAAACTTTTTCTGAACCTTTAACAAAACATGCAGTTCCTAAACATACTGCAATATTATATTTTCCTTTTGGTTCTAACGTAAATCTTGAGTAAAATGTAATTACTCCATAAACCTCAGCCATTGATATATCTAAATATTCAGATATTGCCTTTTGGGCCTCTTGACTGATATATCCATATTTTTCTTGTACTTGATTTAAAATTTGTATCAAATTACTCTTATCTTTTTCATACTTTTCCAAAATTTCTTTTAATTCGTTGTTCTCTTTTGCATTTCCGCATTTACATTCACTCATAAATTTGTCGTCCTCCTTAATAAATATTTTATTGCCATTCACAATAAGATAGTATCAGTTTGATTATATCATAAGTGTAGTTTTTAACAACTGTTTTTTCGACTTTTTTTGCAAAATTAAAATCGGGGACGGATAAAATTTTAATTTTCCGTTCCCGATTTTAAAACTAATATTGTCTTCCCCAATAAACCATTTTATCAGCAGGTTTTCCACAACATACACACACATCTGATAATTTTTCTTGTACAAAAGGAATACATCTAGACTTAGCACCTGTTTCATCTTTTATTTTCTCTTCACATTCGCTACTTCCACACCACATTGCTTTAACATAACCTTGATTTACTTCTAAATTATGTTTAAACTCATCCATAGTTTTAGCAATAGTAGTTCTTCTTTCAACATTTTCTTTACACATATTAAACATATTTGTTTGAATTTCATCTAAAATGAATGTAAGCTTTTCATCAATTTCATCTAAAGATACTTCAATCTTTTCGTTTGTATCTCTTCTAACAACTACACATTTATTATTTTCAATATCTCTTGGTCCTAATTCTATTCTAACTGGAACACCTCTCATCTCCCAATCATTGAATTTAAATCCTGGTGAATACTGATCTCTATCATCTAATTTCATTCTATATTTTGCATTTAATTTTTCATACAATTTATTTGCTGCTTCTAAAACACCTTCTTTATGTGCTGCAACTGGAACAATAACACCTTGAATTGGTGCAACTTTTGGTGGTAATTTTAAACCTCTATTATCACCATGTGCCATAATAATTGCACCTATTAATCTTGTAGAAATTCCCCAAGATGTTTGATATGCAAATTCTTCTTTTCCTTCTCTATTTTGGAATTTAATATTAAATGGTTTTGAAAATCTTTGTCCAAAATAGTGTGATGTACCTGCTTGTAATGCTCTACCATCATGCATTAAACTTTCTACTGTATAAGTAAAATCAGCTCCTGAGAATTTTTCACTTTCAGTTTTTTGACCTTTTAAAACTGGCATTGCTAAATAGTTTTCAATTATATCAGCATAAATATTTAACATTTGAACTGTTCTTTCTTTAGCTTCTTCGGCTGTTTCATGAATTGTATGACCTTCTTGCCATAAAAATTCTCTTGAACGTAAAAATGGTCTGGTTTCTTTTTCCCATCTCAATACACTACACCATTGATTGTATACAAATGGTAAATCTCTCCATGAGTTTAGCCATTTTGAATACATTGTAGATATGATAGTTTCAGAAGTTGGTCTTATACACAATCTTTCATCTAATTCTTGACCACCAGCTTCAGTTACCCAAGCAACTTCTGGAGCAAAACCTTCAACATGATCTTTTTCTTTTTGTAATAGGCTCTCTGGAATTAAAACTGGAAAATAAACATTTTTAACTCCTGTTTCTTTGAATTTCTCATCTGCATATTTTTGTATATTTTCCCAAATTGCATAACCATAAGGTTTTATAGCAATACACCCTTTTGTATCTGTATAATCTGCAAGTTCTGCTTTAATAACAATGTCTGTGTACCATTGAGCAAAATTTTCATCAATGTTTGTAATTTCTTTAACAAATCCTTCTTTTCCCATAATCAATCTCCTTTCAAACAAAAAAGGACAGTACCAAAGGCGTGCTCTCACACGGTACCATCCTTAAATTTAACTTTAACACTTTTAACGACTTGCGCCGGAAATAGTTTTCTCTATTTCATTCATAGGTAGGAATTAAATAATATTATAATTTGGTTCACACTATCCCAAAATCACTGAATATAAGTGATTACTTAATTATGTCCTAATCAACATTTTCTATATTAACATAATAAGATTATATACTGTATTCCAATTATTGTCAACTATTATTTTGAGTTTTATTTTACTAATTACAATTAATACCTAACTACTTAGCCTTTTTAGCTGTCTTTTTATTAAACGCATTTATGGCCAACTGCTCTTTGATATCATCTATTGTATATTCTGGATTAAAAAATATATTACCACATACATCTGCATCTAATTCTAAGATCTTTTGCAATTCTAAAACTTCTTTAATACTAAATTCCTTTTGTCCATTTAACTTCCTAGTTAAATGGATGTAACTCATTCCTAATTTCTCAGCAATATCTTGTCTTCTTATTCCAATTATTTTGATTATAATTTTCAATCTATTACCTAATTCTTCTGGACTCATTCTTCTCTCTCCCTTTTTATGTTTCTTGCTAAGAAACATCTTATATTATATTAACTAAAAAGTCAATAAATTTATAATTTTATTATTTATTTTTTTCTTGTATGCCTCAAAGTTTTTGCTCGATTTTTATCATTTCTTTATCATTTTTGTATCATTTTTGTATCATTTTTTTATCTTTTTTTTATCTTTTTTGTTTACATTTTGGAAACAAATTGTTATAATTCTCCCAAAGGGGGATTTATTATGCAGAATAATTCAACAGATAAGCTTACAAAAAATTTCATAGAAAGATTTAACGAACTTTTATCTGATTATAATGGTACATACACACAACTTGCCAATGCTCTTGGATTAAAGTCAAAAAGCAACATTACAAAATATGCAAACGGTTCATTAAATATTAGTTTAAAAATGCTATCAAAGATAGCTGATTTCTTTGAAGTTTCACCTGTTTGGTTAATCGGATTTACAGATGATAAGAATTATAAATTTAAATAGAATACAATTTTCTGTATATAATTAATTTGTATATAACTACTACTATGATAATATGGAATTACCCTATTTGTCAACAAATTTCGTTCGACAAAAAGAGACATTTGTACACATATGATTGTATTATTTAATAGATTTCTGCATAGTATTAATATATTTCCAAAAATTTTAAGGAGTTGATATATATGGCATCAGATTTCGCAATAATTGGACAAAGATTAAAAAGAGCTAGATTGAATAAAAAAATGACACAAGATAGCTTAGCAAAACAATTGGGAGTTTCAGTAGCGTTCCTAAGTAGAATTGAAAGTGGAACATCTCATGTTAATTTAAAAAGATTAAGTCAAATTTGTGATATTCTTGGAGTAACTGAAGGAGAAATATTAAACGGAACAGCAAGTTCATCTCAAAGATATTTAGTATCAGATTTTAATGAGTTAATGAAAAAATGCTCTCCTAATAAACAAAAATTGATATATAGAATTGCAAAAGCAATAGTTGAAGAAGAATAATAATTCTTCTTTTTTTGTTTAGAATCTTAAGTATATATTTACCTATAAATCAAATTATATATAATAGTTTCTGTAAATCTTATTCAACTCATGCTATAAATTACAAAAGGAGTTGATAAATGTGGCCTTAGATTATACAATAATTGGAGAAAGATTGAAAAAAACTAGACTTGATAAAAATATGACGCAAGAGAATTTAGCTGAAAAAATGGACATTTCAGTTGCTTTCTTAAGTAGAATTGAACGTGGTTTATCTCACATAAATTTAAAAAGATTGAATCAAATATGCGAAATTTTAGGTGTCTCAGAAGGATATATTTTAAATGGAGCTGCAAATACTTCAAAGCAATATTTAATCTCTGAATTTAATGATATTTTTATTAAGTGTTCCCCAGAAAAACAAAAATTAATCTACGAAATTGCAAAAACAATAATTGAAAATGATATAGATAATTAAAAATTTCTTATAAAGTTTATTATTTTGAGCATAATAAATTTTATAAGATTTTTTTATTTGATATTTCAAGCATTGGCAAAATTTAATAAATAATCTTTATTTTTTCATTGTAAATTATATTGTACTGTGATATATTATTTTTATGAAAATATAAAAAATATATACACTTGAAGGAGGCTAAATTTATGGATTTTAAACAATGGGATGGTTTTGTAAAACATGTAGATTGGACTAACGAAATTAATGTTAGAGATTTTATTCAAGCTAACTACACTCCATACACAGGAGATGAATCATTTTTGTCTGGTCCAACAGAAAATACTAGAATACTATGGGACAAAGTCTTAAAACTTTATGAAGATGAGCGTGCAAACGGAGGCGTTTTAGATGCAGATACATCTACCCCATCTTCTGTCAATGCTTTTGAGGCTGGTTATATAGATAAAAACTTAGAAAAAATTGTAGGACTTCAAACAGATGCACCTTTAAAACGTGCTATTATGCCAAATGGTGGTATAAGAATTGTTGAAAAATCATGTGAGGCATATGGTTTTAAAGTTGATGACAAAATTGAAGAGATATATAAAAAATATAGAAAAACACATAACGACGGAGTTTTCGATGCTTACACACCAGATATTCGTGCTGCAAGAAGCTCTCATCTATTAACAGGATTACCAGATGGATATGGTCGTGGAAGAATTGTTGGTGATTATAGACGTGTTGCTTTGTATGGAGTTGATTATTTAATTAACATGAAATTGTTTGAATTAGAAAACACAAACCCAGATGAATTCTCTGAAGAAACAATTCGTGAAAGAGAAGAAATTGCAGAACAAATCAAAGCTCTAAACGATTTAAAAGCAATGGCAGCAAAATATGATTGCGATATATCAGTTCCAGCAGCAAATGCTAAAGAAGCTATTCAATGGCTATACTTTGGTTACCTAGGTGCTGTAAAAGATCAAAATGGAGCTGCTATGAGTATTGGTAGAAACTCTACTTTCCTTGATATATATATTGAAAGAGACTTAAAAAATGGTACTCTAACAGAAGAACAAGCACAAGAATTAATGGATCATTTTATTATGAAATTACGTTTAGTACGTTTCCTACGTGCTCCAGAATACAATGAATTATTTAGTGGAGACCCTGTTTGGGTAACTGAAAGTATTGGTGGAATGGGTATCGACGGTAGAACTTTAGTAACTAAAAACTCATACAGAGTGCTACATTCATTAATAAACTTAGGACCTGCTCCTGAACCAAACCTAACAGTACTATGGTCTAAAAATTTACCTGATACATTTAAAAGATATTGTTCAGAAATATCAATTAAAACATCTGCTATTCAATATGAAAATGATGATTTAATGAGAATTACTCTAGGTGATGATTATACAATAGCATGTTGCGTTTCTCCTATGAAAGTTGGAAAACAAATGCAATTCTTTGGTGCTAGAGCAAACCTTGCAAAAGCTTTATTGTATGCAATAAATGGTGGTAAAGATGAAAATTCAGGAAAACAAATTGCACCTAAATTTGAACCAATAACATCAGAATATTTAGATTATGATGAAGTAATGGAAAAATTTGATAATATGATGAATTATGTTTCAAGAATTTATATAAAAGCATTAAACATTATTCACTATATGCATGATAAATACTCATATGAAGCTTTAGAAATGGCTTTACATGATAAAGATGTATATAGAACAATGGCATGTGGAATTGCTGGATTATCAGTAGTTGCCGATTCCCTATCTGCTATAAAATATGCTAAAGTTAAAGTTATTAGAAATGAAGAAGGTTTAGCTGTTGATTATGAAGTTGAAGGTGACTTCCCTAAATATGGAAATGATGATGACAGAGTTGACAGCATTGCTGTTGATTTAGTAAAAACATTTATGAAAAAACTAGAAAGACACCAAACTTATAGAAATGCAAAACCAACACTTTCAGTTTTAACTATTACATCAAATGTTGTTTATGGTAAAAATACAGGTAATACACCTGACGGAAGACGTGCTGGAGAGCCATTTGGACCTGGTTCAAACCCTCTTCATGGAAGAGATATAAATGGTGCTGTTGCTGTTATGAATACAATTGCAAAATTACCTTTTGATTATGCATCTGATGGAATTTCATATACTTTTGCTATTACTCCTAACACATTAGGTAAAGAAACAGATACTCAAATTGATAATTTAAAAAATTTGTTAGATGGATACTTTATGCAAACAGGTCATCACATAAATGTAAACGTATTCAACAGAGCATTATTAGAAGATGCTATGGAACATCCTGAAAAATACCCACAACTTACTATTCGTGTTTCTGGGTATGCAGTTAATTTTGTTAAATTAACTAGAGAGCAACAATT
>CAMUZC010000081.1 GCA_947165105.1 uncultured Lachnospiraceae bacterium
CATTTATTATTCAGCTACTTCGTCAGTATCAACAGCTGCTGCTGTTTCTTCTGGTTCTGGAGCATTTTCATAAGCTTCAAATATAGCTTTTTCTATTTTTTCTCTTGTCTCTGGATTGATTGGGTGAGCTATATCTTTATGTTCACCATTTAATCTCTTTTTGCTAGGCATAGCAATAAATAATCCTTTTTGACTTTCGATAACTTTGATTTCATGAACTACGAATTCATTATCAAATGTAACTGAAGCAACTGCTTTCATTCTGCTTCCTGAATTTACTTTCTTTAAACGCACATCTGTAATTTGCATTCTAGAGCACCGCCTTCCAATGTTTTTTATGTTTTTTTCATATGTATAGTATATTATATTACACATACTACTATATTATTCATCAAAAATAAATTTTTTCCTTCTTTTTTTTACAAAATTTTAAAAAAATGTGAGGTTTTACTTTTTTGAATAAAACTATTGAAAAATGTGCATTATTTATATATAATGTAACAAGGTATATTTTTTTAGAATATATTTACAATAAAAGGAGAGTGTTTAACTTGGCTAATTTAGAGGAATTAGAGAAATATAAAAAAATACATATGATTGGTATTGGTGGAGTAAGCATGAGTGGAATAGCTGAAATACTTAAAAACTGGGGATTTAGTGTTACTGGTTCAGATGCATCACAATCAGAATATACAGACGATTTAATCTCTCATGGAATACCTGTAAAAATAGGACATGACATGGAAAATGTTGCACATGCTGATTTAGTTGTTTATACGGCAGCCATAAGTCAAGAAGATCCAGAGCTTGTAAAAGCAAGACAACTATATATTCCAACCATTGAAAGAGGAGATTTTCTTGGATTACTTACAAAAGTATTCAATGATACAATATGTGTTTCAGGTACACACGGAAAAACTACAACTACATCAATGATAGCAAGTTGTTTCTTAGAAGGAAAGCTTGATCCAACTATTCAAGTAGGAGCTTTTTTTAATCAAATTAATGCAAATTACAGAGTTGGAAATAGTGAATATTTCATAATTGAAGCTTGTGAATATGTAGAAAGTTTCTTAAAATTCTATCCTAAAACAGAAATAATTTTGAATATAGATAATGATCATTTAGACTATTTTAAAGATATGGAACATGTAGTCTTGGCATTCAAAAAATACGTTAAATTATTACCTGCAAATGGTCTATTAGTTATAAATAGTGATGACCCAAATTGTTCAACGCTAGCAAAATGTACTGAAGCTAAAACAATTACATTTGCATTAAATAATCAAAACGCTAATTTCATTGCTCGCAACATTACTTTTAATAAAAATGGATTCCCTACTTTTGATGTATACTACAACAATACATTTTACAAAACAATCTCACTTTCAGTTACAGGAATGCATAATGTTTTAAATGCGCTTGCATGTATTGGTGTATGTCATATGTATGGTTTAAATAAAGAACAAATAAAAAATGGATTAGCAAAATTTACAGGGGCACACAGACGATTTGAATATGTTGGTGAATTTGGAAATCACGTAAGTGTTTTTGATGATTACGGACATCACCCAACAGAAATCAAAGCAACTGCTATGGCAATGAAAAATAAATCTTATAATAAGTCATGGGTAATTTTCCAACCTCACACATATAGCAGAACTAAAAATTTATTATCAGATTTTGCAAAAGCATTAACACTATTTGATAATATCATTGTAACAGATATATATGCTGCACGTGAGAAAAACACTTTTGATATAAGTTCAAAAGATTTAGTTGATGAAATACAAAAACTTGGAAGAAAAGCTTACTATATGCCCGACTTTAATGACATAGCTTCATTTGTTAAATCACATGCCTTAAATAACGATATTGTAATTACATTAGGTGCTGGAACTGTAACAAATATAAAAGATTTATTAGTTGAACCTAAAGAAGATTAAATATATTTTTACAAAAATAAAAAGGAAATCATTTAATTATTTGATTTCCTTTTTTTAGTTTGCAAATTATTTTACTAGTTAAAATTTTTATTTTATATCTTCTTTAGATAATTCTGGATATTTAAAATCAAAACCATTTTTAGTAATCTGCCCTACCGTTGTATGGTCTTTATTCATTGTATCACTACCACGTAAAAAATACTTATATCTTATGGTATCATCTATTCTACCGTTTCCAATTATAATTGGGTCATCCCATGTAGTATCAATTGCGTACCAATTATTCTTTATATACACATAATTCCAAGCATGTCGTTCACTTTTTCCATCATCATCCACTGCTATTCCTGAAACCAAAACACATGGAATATCTAGTTCATCCATTAAATATTTAAATGTTCTAGCATATCCCTCGCAAATTACTGATTTATTAACCAAACATCCATATATATTGGATGTATTTTTACTACCTACAGTGTCATACTTTACATTGTCAATTATCCAATTATGAACATATTTCATTTTTTCATAATTATTTCCAGATGCATTTTTTAAAATATCAGCCTTTACGCTTTTTATTTCAGCTATAGCTTTTTCAATTTGCTCCTTATCTTTAAATGAATCTATATAATAATTTGAATTATCGCCTTTTCCAATATAGAACTCATAACTTGTGTTTGAACCTTTTGTTGTCATTTTTGTAACTAGGCAAACTTTACTACTATCTATATAAAAATATTCTGATTTATCTGTAATAAATGCATCCCAAGCATTCTGAAACTCTTTTGCAATAAACTCTTTTCCATCAGGATTTGCTTTTGCATCATCATTCAAGCTTGGTGGCAATGGAATGTTGTCTTCACCACTTTTTAATCTTTCAATATTATTTTCAATTGATACATATATTTTCTTTGCTGTATCGCCTAATTGTTGATAATAATAGTAATTTTGAGCTTCTGTTAAAGTTTCTTCATCTGGAAATTCTAAATTATCTTGAACAACTTGCTTTCCAGCAAAAGTTTCATACACCTCTTCTGCAGCTGACTGAATCTTATCTGTTGCATACACAAGTGATTCTTTTAATTTTGTTGGATTCATACTATATAAAACTATAAAAGTAATTATTATTGCTATTAATAATATTACAGTTACTTCTAAAAAATGTAAAAAACTATTTTTTCCTTTTTTCTTCATTTCACTCATCTCCATAATAATATTTTATCATTTTAGAGTGAATGTGTCTATAATTTTTAATTAACTTCTCTCATTTGCTTTATCATCATATCTGCAAAAACTCCATACCCTTGAGTTGGATCATTTACAAGAACATGAGTTACAGCTCCGTACAAATCGTCCATCTTGAATTATTGGAGATCCACTCATGCCCTGAATTATTCCTCCGAGTTTTTTCAAGCAATCGTTTATCTGTGACCTTTATTAGCATACTCTTGTTATCATAATTATTGCTGATGTATACTCTTTCAATCTCAATTTCATACTGTTCTTTATTTCCATTTTCTAATTCACAAATTATATACGCTTTTCCCTCTTTTATTTCACTTCTTAAGGCCACTTCCATTTCCTCACCGGTAGTCATATTTAAATTTCCCTTATTTGTTATATTTCCACAAATTCCAAAAATACCATTTTTAGAAATTTCTCCTAATTTTAATCCGTGATTCTATTGTTCCTCTAATTTCACCAGGGCTGCCTTTTTCTCCTTTTTTTATTGCAACAATTGTACTTGTAGTAAGCTCACCGTTAGAAATTTCTACTATATCACCTGTGTCTATATCTGTAATTCCATGTCCTAATGCTGCAAACATCCCTGTTGAAGGCTCATAAAAAGTTGCAGTTCCAACACCTGCAGCTGCATCTCTAACCCATAACCCTAGCTTATATTCATTTTCTGAAGTTTTTGTAGGTTTTATATTGGTCTTGAGTTCATTATCATTTCTAACATAAGTAATTTCGATTTCTTTTCCATTACATTTATTAATACTGTTTATCAAATCGTTTGTATTTTTTATTGCTATATTATTAACTTGAATTATCCTGTCTCCTTCTTCTATTCCAGTATTTTCATACGGTCTATAATTTATATTATCTACTCCTTTTATTTCAGACATTCCAACAACCAAAACACCTTCTGTATATAATTTCATGCCTATTGTATTTCCTAACGGAATAACCTTTGTTCTCGGAATAACACTTACATCAATCTCTTTTAAAGGAATAGTTCCAAATAAATCTAAGCTTAAATTTACAGTTCCAACATTATCAGAAACCTTCTCGGATAAATTAGTTGCTGTTTGCATTGCATTATATTGCCCATAACTATCATTTTTGGCATTAATTTTCAAACCATACATGGTTTTTAATTTTATCTCTTCCCCCTGAAAAACCACAATATTGTCTGGCAATAAAGTTATATTACATACATAAATATATAAAATCAAAAAAAATAAAATTAATAAAATTGATTTAACCTTTTTTCTCATAAAATCACCTAAAAATAGATTACCCAATTTTATTAATTTTTACACATTTTTTGATACTATTTACCTTCTCATCATATATCTTCTAGTAAAAAATTGATTTGAAGCATTTCTATTACATCCACATCCACTATTTCCCGAATTATTATCATCATCCTCATCGTCTGTTGCACTATTATTTCCACCACAAATTCCAGCATTTTGAGTAGCTCTATTATTAATACATGGATTATCACTATTGTTTATCAAACAACATATAAACCTCACAACAAGCGCAGTTATTAAAGCCAGTAATGTATATAAAATAGCAAATACAAGAAAACTTTCGTCAAATGCTGCAAAAGTAACTATCAAAAATACTGCAAAAAAAGTAGCCGCTACTAACAATGGAGATTGTAATATTTTTTGAAGAACTATTGCTAGAATTATTGTTGCAACAGGAATAGCAAAAAATATTAATAAATTATTCATACGCATTTCTCCTATTCAGTTTTTTATATATTATGCAGTATTTTTAATTGTTGTGACACACAAAATAATAACAAAAAAGCAAAATGGACCTTTTCCCATTCTGCTTTCTTTACATTAATACTCGACTTTAACCAAAAATAAACCTTGCGGTGGAAGTGTCTTTCCTGCTCTTTTTCTATCACCCGATAAAATAATTTCTGGTATATCATCACTTTTTATCTTTCCAAGTCCAACATCTACTAAAGTCCCCGAAATTATTCTAACCATATTATATAAGAAGCCACTACCTGTTAATTCAATGAAAATTCTATCACCTTCACTATCTATTTTTGTTTTAAAAATCTTCCTTACACTATTTTTGCTACTTGTACCACTTGCCTTAAATCCTTTAAAATCATGTTCTCCTTCAAAATGTTTTATTGCTTTCTTCATTTCATCAATATCTAATTTTTGAGGAATATGGCATTCTTGGTTTCTATAAATTGCACTTCCGTATTCAGAATTATTTATTACATATCTATATGTTTTTTGCTTACAGTTGTATCTACTATGAAATCTTTCTGGAACTTCTTCAGCACTTTTTATAACAATAGATTTTTTTACCTTGTTATTTATAGCAATTGGAAATTTATCAACAGGCATAGTACTATTTGTTTTAAAATTAGCAACTTGTCCTAAAGCATGAACGCCAGCGTCTGTTCTCCCTGAAGCATTTAACTCAATACTATCTTCTTTTGTTATATCCATTATTGCTCTTTCTATTTCACCTTGTATGTTTAATTTTGTCGGTTGTTTCTGCCAACCATTAAAATCTTTCCCATCGTATTCTATTACTAATTTTATATTTCTCATACAATCCACCTTTACGTTAAAATCCTAAAGAACTGCTAAATTCCGAATACTCTATATCTAATTCAGAACTCAATAATTCTTTAGGATATTATATTAATCTACCTTTTGTTTTTTTATCTCTGCTTGTTTACTATTTATTTTTTTCTTAATTTTATCTAATCCATAATCTTGACCATTAATATTATCTAATAATAATTGTCTTAAATTATCTTCATCAATATCAATTATCAGTTTTCCATCTTTTGCTACTGAAACTTTTCCAGACTCTTCAGAAACTATAATAACAATGCTATCTGTTTCCTTTGACATTCCAAGTGCTGCCCTGTGCCTTGTACCTAAAGCTTTTGAAATATCATTATCACTTGCTAAAGGTAATATACAAGCTGCAGCCTTTACTCTATTCCCACTAATTATTACAGCGCCATCATGTAATGGAGTATTTGGAACAAATATGTTTACTAACAATTGTGGTGTGACATCTGAATTAATAGTAATTCCAGTATCTATAATATCTTGAACTTTTATATCTCTTTCAAGTACAATTAATGCCCCTGTTTTAGTTTTTGCAAGTTCATTTACTGCAATTAGAATCTTATAAATGTCCTCTTTAGATTTTGTTTCAAGATCTTTTTCAAGGCCAAAAAATCTAGTCAATTTATTAGTTCCAAGCTGTTCTAGCGCTCTTCTTAACTCTGGTTGGAATATTACAATCAATGCAATAACACCATATGATAAGAAAGAGGTTAAAATGAAATTTAATATTCTAAGATGTAAAATAGAACTCAACGCAGTTATTACAATATATAAAGCAATTCCCTTTAACAATTGCCATACCCTTGTTTTCTTAGAAGCTTTAATAAATTTATAAAGTAAAAAAACAACTATTGCAATATCAATTATTAATGGAACTAATTTTATTGGATATTGATAAAATTCGTGTATATAATCTACTACATTTTTTTGAAAATATGTATTAATATTTACCATAAAATTTTCAATCATTTATAACTATAACTCCTATTTTTTATTTTATTATCTTGCTACTAAACAAAATATAAGTGTAAAGCACATTGATGCAACCATTAATCCAGCTAGTATTCCAGCCATTATTTTTACAAAAATGTTTTTATTTCCATTTGACATTTCCATGTCCTCCTTTGTTTATTATCTACATTAATAATGTTAGCACATATTTTGATTTTTTTCAAGATTTTTTTCAAATTCTG
>CAMUZC010000082.1 GCA_947165105.1 uncultured Lachnospiraceae bacterium
TTAAATATATTAGCTCTCATTTACATTTTTCGACATTTTTCTGCTACTCTATAATTCAAAGTATAATATGTAAAAAATAAATTGTAAAAATTTGCAATAAATTAGTGCTTTTTTTTGTAACTTATATTATAATCATCAAGGTGGTTATAGATACCCTTAAAAATCTAAATTTATGTGTAAAAAGGATGATTGAAAGATGGAAAGAGTTAGAGGATTTGAAATTGCTAAAGGATGGGAAGATAAAGGTATTAATTTGCCAATTAGAAAAACAAAATACTCAGCAGGATATGATGTAGAAGCAGCAGAAGATACAGTTATTCCAAGTTTTAAAAAAGGAGAAAACGAAAATCCAACTTTAATAAAAACAGGTATAAAAGCATATATGCAAGATGATGAAGTTTTAATGTTATATAATAGAAGTTCAAATCCAAAGAAGAAGGGATTAATCTTAGCAAATAGTGTTGGTGTAGTTGATAAAGATTATTACGGAAATCCAGATAATGACGGTCATATAATGTTTGCTTTCTACAACATCAAAGATGAAGATATAACAATCAAGAAGGGAGAAGCTATAGGACAAGCTGTATTCCAAAAATATTTTGTTGCAGATGGAGATATTGCTGAAGGTGAAAGAGTTGGAGGATTTGGATCAACATCAAAATAGTAAGTAATCGAAGATACGTCTAAAATTGTAAAATTTTTCTAGAAAAAAATGGTAAAGGCTTTGACTTTTACCATTTTTTGTGGTATAATAATAATCGTAGTTAAGAGGAAAAATATTGTAATTATTGACTCATAAAAATACGAAAAAAGCTAATTGAAAGGAAGTGTCTTACATGTTTAATGTAGGTGATAAAATAGTATATCCAATGCATGGTGCAGGGACAATACACGCAATAGAAAAAAAGAATATTTTGAATGAGGAACAAGATTATTACATTATTTCAATGCCGGGAGAAGTAAAGGTAATGGTACCAACACAAAAGGCTGAGGAAATTGGTGTAAGAAATATAATAGATAAAAATGATGTTTCAAAGGTATTAAACATTTTAGAAGAAGATGAAACAGAAATGTCTGATAATTGGAATAAAAGATATAGAGATAACATGGACAAAATGAAAAGTGGAGATATTTATGAAGTTGCCGATGTTGTTAGAAATTTAAGCTTTAAGCAAAAAGAAAAAGGATTATCTACAGGAGAGAAAAAGATGTTAAATAATGCTAAACAAATTTTAGTTAGTGAATTAGTTTTAGCAGAGCATGTATCTCAAGATGAGATTGAAAAAATTGTTGATAATAAAATCAATGTTTCATTCAAAGAAAACAGATTACATGAAAATAATATAGCAGGAATAAACAATAACATAGTAAGTAAATTTATTCCTTTTGATAGTACAGGAACATCTGAAAATTAATTAAAATGAAAAGCGGAAATTATAACTTTCTGCTTTTTTTGTCGCATGGCAAATGTCAAAATTTTCCGTATATTTACATAAACTATAAACTTATGTAAATATATGGAAGGATTTATTAGATTTGCGTCGAATAATAATAATAGTTAAACTGTAACTTGATGAAAAATAGCAATAGTGAGATTTTAATTAAGTTAGAGCATATGCGGTAGTTATATTTTATAGAAAGGAACCCAAAATGCCAAGATATAGTGACGAACTTATAGATGAAATTAGAAACAGTAATGATATAGTTGATATTATCTCTCAATATGTAAATTTGAAAAAAAGTGGGAGAAATTTTTTTGGTTTATGCCCATTTCATAATGAGAAGTCACCATCTTTTGCAGTATCACCAGATAAGCAAATATTTCACTGCTTTGGATGTGGTGTAGGTGGAAATGTATTTCACTTTGTAAGCAAAATTGAAAATGTTGGGTTCAAGGAATCAGTGGAAATGCTTGCTAATAGGGCAAATATAACTTTACCAACAATAGACAATGAACAAGATAATAAAGCATCATACTTAAAATCAAGAGTTTATGAAATAAACAAACAAACTGCACAGTTTTACCATGAAAATCTGTATAAACCAACAGCTAAAGTTGCGCAAGAATATATAAAAAAGAGAAAGTTAGATAATAACACTCTAAAAACATTTTTAATAGGGTATTCGTGTAATTTTAATGAATTATATAAGTTTTTAAAACAACAAGGTTTTACAGACGAGGAAATTTTAGCATCTACTTTAGTAAATAGGAATGATAGAGGCGAATTTATAGACAGATTTAGAAAGAGATTAATGTTTCCAATACAAGATGAAAGAGGAAGAGTAATAGCATTTGGTGGAAGAATTTTAGAGGATAGTCAAATTAAAGATCCAACAAGGCCACAAGCTAAATACATCAACTCATCAGAGAATATAGTTTATAGTAAGGGAAGACATTTATTTGGTTTATATGCAGCCAAAAAAGAAAAATTAGAAAAAATACTAATTGTGGAAGGTTATATGGATGCAATTTCTTTACATCAAAGAGGGATAACAAATGTAGTAGCATCTTTAGGAACAGCTTTAACAGAAGCTCAAGGAAGATTATTAAGAAAGAATAGCCAGCAAGTAATAATAGGCTATGATTCAGATGGAGCAGGACAAGCTGCAACTATGAGAGGATTAGAAATACTACAAAATTTAGGTTGTGATATTAGAATTTTACAAATTGAGGGAGCAAAAGATCCAGATGAATACATATTAAAATATGGACCTGAAAGACTTCAGAAATGCATTGATAATGCTATTTCACTTGTAGAGTATAAAGTTAAAATATTAAAAAATAAGTTAAATTTAGATCATCCAAATGATAAAATTAAATTCTTAACAGAAATTGCAAAAGAACTTGCTAAAATCAGCAGCGATATTGAAAAAGAAGTGTATGTTGATAAAATTGCTTTAGATTATAAAATTTCAAAAGAGGCAATTTATGCTGAAATAAATAAAATATTATATCAAAAAAATCCAAATGATAAAAAATCTACACAAAGAAAAGTTGCTATAAAATCTGAAAATAAAACTCAATTAAAGATGAATAATGATGCAATTACTAAAAAAGAAAATATGATAATATATCTTCTAATAAATTATCCAAAAGAATCATATGATAGATTGAAAGCTCAAATAGGATATGAGAATATCAAAGATGAGAGAAATAAAATAATAATAAAAAAATTGTATGAAGAATTGGAAAAAGGAAATAGTATTAATAATATAAATGTTTTAGATTTATTTGAAGATGAAGATATTATTAATTTTTTAACGTGGGTAATGGCATATGACTTTGAAATTACTGAGGTTGATAAGGCTGTTGAAGATATTTTAAATAACTATGAAAAAGATAAATTAATTTCAGTGAGAAATGAAATTATACAAGCTCTTGAAAATACAGATAATTTAACAAATGAAGAAGTAGCTAGTTTGGAACAAAGTTTAAGTGAAGTAATAATTAAACTGGCTAAAATGAAATAGGAGGTAGAATTAATGAAAAAATCTGAAAAAGATGAAATAGAAATGATACAAAAAATTGAAATACCAAATGTTATTGGAATGACAGAAGAAAAAGCAAGAAAAGAATTAGATAGATTAGATGTTATAATTAAATATGTAAATGATGAGAAAAAAGAAAATGGTGTAGTAACAGCTCAAAGTATAAAAGCCAAAACAACAGTTGATGAATATTCTGAAATAACAATTAAAGTAAACAAAAAAGAAGAAAAACATGAGTTAGATAAAGAAAAAGTTAAGAGTATAATTCAAAAGGCAAAAAAAGATGGAAAAATCACTTATGGTGAATTAGCAACACAATTAGGAGATGCAAATACAGAACAAATTGAAGAAGTATTTGATGAATTTGAAAATATTGGTGTAAACGTATTTAGTGAAGAACTTGAAGAACCTAATTTTGAAGATTTAGAAGAAGTTGAAGAAATAAAACTTGAAGAAATCGATGTTACAAACTTTGATGGTGTTAATGTTGATGATCCAGTAAGAATGTATTTAAGAGAAATTGGTAAAATACCATTATTAACATATGAAGAAGAATTAGATTTAGCTCAAAAAGTTCTTGAGGGAGATGAAGATGCTAAGCAAAAATTAGCAGAATCAAACTTAAGATTAGTTGTTAGTATTGCCAAAAAATATGTAGGAAGAGGAATGTTATTCTTAGATTTAATTCAAGAAGGAAACATGGGATTAATTAAAGCTGTTGAAAAATTTGATTATACAAAAGGATATAAATTCAGTACTTATGCAACATGGTGGATTAGACAAGCAATTACAAGAGCTATTGCTGACCAAGCAAGAACAATTAGAATTCCAGTGCATATGGTAGAAACTATTAACAAATTAATTCGTACTTCAAGAGATTTATTACAAAGATTAGGACGTGAACCAACGCCAGAAGAAATTTCTAAAGAGATTGAATTACCAGTTGAAAAAGTTTTAGAGATTCAAAAAATCGCACAAGATCCAGTATCTCTAGAAACACCAATTGGTGAAGAAGATGACAGTCATTTAGGAGATTTTATTCAAGATGATGATTCACCAGCACCTCAAGATTCTGTTGCATACACATTATTAAAGGAACAATTAGAAGAAGTAATGAATACTTTAACACCAAGAGAAGCAAAAGTTTTAAAACTTAGATTTGGTTTAGAAGATGGAAAAGCACGTACTCTAGAGGAAGTTGGAAAAGAGTTCATGGTTACTCGTGAAAGAATTAGACAAATTGAAGCAAAAGCTTTAAGAAAATTAAGACATCCTAGTAGAAGTAAGAAATTAAAGGATTATATGAACTAATTCTTGAAAAAACTTGACTTTTAGTTACTTTTATGTTAATATTAAAATATGTATTTATACAAAATCGGAGGTAAAACATATGAGAGGTCAAATGAAGACTGGAACTACTATGTTAGATAATATAAAAGAATATTTCAGAAACGCAGGAACATTTCTTTTTGGAAGTGATAATGTAGTTACTGATTTAGATGAAATTGATAATTGGGGAGATTTTCATGGAGAAAATCAAGAAGAAATAGATGATATGGCTAGAATAATGAAAGCTGAAACAAGTTTAGGATTAGCAAAACAAAAAAGAAATAAATTTGCTAAAGGATTGGAAAACAAGGAAAGGAATCCTCAAATAAGACAAACTAACAAGCAGTTAAGAACAGTCAAAAATGAAGAATTAGAAGATCAAAAAACTCGCTAAAAAATAAAGAACTAATTTTAAAATTAGTTCTTTATTTTTATTTATATTTCTTGGACAATAATATATTAAATAATGGATAAAATAAAAAGAGTTGTAATATTACAACTCTTTTTTGGTAGCGAGAAATGGATTCGAACCATCGACCTGCCGGGTATGAACCGGATGCTCTAGCCAACTGAGCTATCTCGCCATGTCAATAGACAAGTATTATTATAATAATTTTTTTGATGTTTGTCAATAGGTTCAAACAAAAAATGTAAAAGTTTTTGAAAAAGACAAATAAATCAGTAAATTATATAACATTTAAAGTTATAGGATTTACTGATTCTTTTGATTATAAAGTGTTAGTTATTTTTGTTTATTTTTTCGTATTCTTTACATTTGATTCTATAGTCCATTTGTTGAGTTAAATACTTGTAATACATATAAGCTTGCTCATATTGCATTATAGGGTTTATCATTGGAGTTTCGTACATTGATGAATCAAAATTGGTTTCATATGGGTTAAAACCAGCATTAGAAAAGTTATTGAAATCAGCGTTTCTATCCATTTTAATATTACTCCTTTCATTAATAATATGTTTAGTTAAGTATATTAGTGATATGATAAAAATATGACTTGATAGGATATTATAGGATGTTTTTAACAATAAAAGCTTTATAAGCAGAAACATCTTCTTGGCTTAATTGTTTCATAAATTAAAATAAAAAAAATCAAATAAATTTAAAATAATAAAAGTATAGAAGCTAGCAATAAAACCCTGCAATATTTTACCAATTAAATATGGCTTCATAGATAGATTGTTTTTTGAGGCAATACTAAAGATTTGCAAGAATATCGAAAATCCAGCAAATCCAAGTAAAAATGCGGTAATAATAATTTGCAAAGACATTTTTTTAGTATGTAATAATGAAACAGAATTGACACCGTTAGTAAGTTCTAATAAGCCTGTCACAATACTTTTTCCAAGGTCAGTAGGAACTTGAAAGCAAGATAAAATATTTGCAATAGAATCTATTATATTTAAACTATTCAATATAGAAATGATTATGGAAAACAGTACAATAAAACCACCAATTAATAAAATAGTAGAAATTGCATTAGTAATACTATTACTTAAAATGGTTCCCAAATCAGAAATATTATAGTTTTGGGAAATGCTATCATTTTCATAGTTTCTTTTATTTTTAATCCAAGAGTGTTTACTGACAAAACCAAAAAGAAGACCAACAGTTAAACAAGCAATAACGTGCGTTATAAATAGAATAATTCCAATGGTAGTATCTCCAAATAAACTTATACCGACTGTTCCTATAATAAAAAGAGGACCAGAGTTGTTGGTAAAAGCAAGCATTCTTTCTGCTTCGGATTTAGTGCAAGTGCCATCTTCAACAAATTTATTAACAATTTTTGCACCAACAGGGTATCCACTAATTATACCCATAATAAAAGCATAGCTTCCTTCACCGTGGAACATTAAATAAAGGTCTCATGAATTTATTAGTCAGCTTTCCAAGATAGTAAGGAACATTGGTGTAATTTAAGAGTTCAGTGGCTATAAAAAAAGGAAAAAGAGATGGTACAACATTTTTGGCCCAAAGGGTTAGTCCATTTTTTGCAGCAAATAAATTTGTTTGTGAGAAGATTACTAGAAATATTAAAAATAGTGTAAAGCAAATTGTTAGAATATTTCTTTTAATTATGAATATAAATGATTTTTTATGTCTCATAAATGCTCCTTTAATTTCATTTATCTGTTAAAATAATATG
>CAMUZC010000083.1 GCA_947165105.1 uncultured Lachnospiraceae bacterium
TCTTTTCTTTTAGCTGCTGGTGCTAAGTTAACAACAATTTTTCTACTAAATAAATTAAAGCCCGAATTTTTTATTGCTGTCTTAACTCTTTCCTTTGACTCTCTAATACTAATATCAGGCAAACCGCACAACATCAAAGCCGTGGCAAACCTGCTGCGACATCTACCTGTACCTCCACAAGATATCCATTTAATCCGTGAAAGTGATATACTTTTTATAATTGATAACATTTTTGGGTTAATACCTCCTAAAGTAAATTCTGTATTTTAATTTTTTTGAATATATTTTTGAATAAAATTTTTTAAATTAATTTTTTAGAATGCAATTACTTGAATAAAAATCTTTATAAGCTAATTGATATGGATGATATAAACTCAAAATTCTTCATAAATTTTGAGTTTACATCAAATATATCATCATTTACTCAACTTATATAAAGCATATTGATTTAATGAAACTCCTTCTTGACCAGCCTCCAAAGCTAATTTATAATGTAAAGACTTAGGTATCCTAATAACAAATTTACCACTAAAGTTTTCATATCCAACTGGCAATGGAACCTCGAAACCGCCAGATAGTTTTGCATCAATCCAACCTTCCATTGCTTCTCTTAAATTATTGTACGCTTCTTCAAATGAATCTCCTGTACTTTGACATCCGTCTAATTCTAGAATTTTTGCATGAAAATAAGAACCACTTTCGTCAGAAATCGGCTGAATTATATAATTATAAGGTAAGTTAATATAATCTTTGACTCTTTTCATTTAAACCACTCCTTTACAAATAATAATATACTAAAATCATTTTTCTATTCGTTTTAATACATCTTTTACATAGACCGCCTTCAATGGATTATCTTCTTTAATTGTAATTACATCTCCGGTTGAATTGATAAAATTCCTGTGCGATGTTCCGTTTCCTTGTTTTCATTCTATATCCGTTATTTTCAAGTACTTTGCTCAATTCACTAAAACGAATACCATTAGGTTGTTGTTTCATTTTTAATATTATCTTTTCAATATCTGACATATATATTCCTCCTTAACTGAAATATATATGTCATAATCATAGTATCACGTTTAGTACTATTTGTCAACATGATTTAACTTATATATTTCTATTTATTTGTATTTTCTCGAATTTTGAAATGTTAGAATAAATTTTCTAGATACATTAATAAAAAAGCAATAAATCGCTATTGAATAAACTTTTTGATTAAATTTATATAAAAATTATAAATAATAAATTATATAATTATTAAAACACATACATGCCGAAATTTCAACAAAAATCGTTCATCAAATTTCGACATTATTCGTTTAACTTAAGAATAAAAATTAAACATTTAGAACCGTCCACAAAATTCAAAATTTGAAAAAAAGGTTGCGAAAACTAATTCTTCGCAACCTCAATGTTAACAACCTTTCCCTTAATCTCCTGCCCTTTAACGTTTCTCATAACTTCCTCAACATATCCTGCTGGAACTTCAACAAAAGAAAAGTTATCTAATAAATTTACTCTGCCAATGGTATCAGTAGTTAAAGCAGTATGTGCTTTAATACATCCTACAATATCTTTTACCATTATCTTATCTTTTTTTCCTACGCTGAAAAATAATCTTACATTACCTTTTTCATCTGGAGTATAATCAAATTCTGATACACTATTTAAATCGTTGTTTTGCACAACTGATAAACATGTTGCTAAAGCTTTAGCAATGTCTTGAATACTATAATTCTTATTTAACAAATTGTCCAGAACTTCTGTATTTTTAAACTCTTTATTTTTTATTATTTCCTCAATGTTATCCACAAATTTTCTACATTTCACTGCATCAACTTCTTTTAAAGACGGAATTTTTCCCTCAGTTATTTTCGTATTTGCATACTTCTCTATTTCTCTAATTTTAGACTTCTCTTTTCCTGTATAAAATGTATAGGCAATTCCATTTTTTCCATTTCTTCCGGTTCTACCAATTCTATGAACATAATACTCTAATTCTTGTGGAATATCATAATTAATTACAAGTTCAAGATTTCTAACATCTATTCCTCTAGCAGCAACATCTGTTGCAACCATTATTTTGATATCGCCTGTTTTAAATTTTTTCATAATTCTGTCTCTTTGATTTTGCTTTATATCACCATGCAAACATTCAGCACTATACCCTTTTGATTTTAGTAAGTCAATAAGAGTATCTACTTTCTTCTTTGTATTACAGAAAATAACTGCTTTTTTAGGTTCAAGAACATCCAAAATTCTGCATACAGTTTCATCCTTCATTTTAGCCTTTACTTCAATTGCCTCTTGTCTAATCCTTTCAACAGTAAGTTCTTTAGCCTCAATCTTGATGTTTTTAGGCTTAATTAAATATTTCTTACTAATATCTAAAATTCTCTTGCTCATAGTTGCTGAAAAAAGAACGGTTTGCCTTTCTTCAGGAACATCTTTTAAAATCTTTTCAATATCCTCTTCAAACCCCATATTAAGCATTTCATCAGCTTCATCAAGAACAACCATTTTAACATTATTAAGTTTTATGGTTCTTCTCCTCATATGATCCATCACTCTACCTGGAGTTCCAACTATAATTTGCACACCCTTTTTCAATCCAAGAATTTGTCTTTCAATAGATTCTCCACCATAAATCGCCATGCATTTAATATTATCTTCATATTTTAAATATCTTCTTAATGCATGTGTAACTTGATTTGCTAGTTCTCTTGTAGGGCATAAAACAATTGCCTGAACCTTTTTTGAATTTTTATCAACCTTTTCTATCATTGGTAAACAAAAAGATGCAGTTTTCCCAGTACCAGTTTGAGATTGTCCTATTACATCTCTTCCTTCCAAAATTAATGGGATTGATTGTTTTTGAATATCTGTCATTTCATTATATCTTATTTCTTTCAAAGCACGTTTTACATTTTCTGATATATTTAATTCTTCAAATTTTGTTACTTCATTTTTCATATAAATATTAACACTCCAAATCTTTCATAACCTTACTTAAAATATTCTTAGATGTATCATATGTTAACCTATCCATAGCCTCATTTGGCAATAACCATTTTGTTTCTTTAACTTCCTCTTCTTGGACTTTTACTTCTCCGCCTGTCTTTTTCGCAATAAAAAACACTACATCTTTTTCTATTCCTTCTTCTGGAGAATAATGCTCAACATATCTGTGAGTTTCATCAATTTCTACATCTAAATTAGTTTCCTCTTTTATTTCCCTAATAGCTGTTTCTACCTCAGTTTCTCCTTCTTCAACATGTCCTTTTGGAAATCCCCAATGACCTTTAACCTGTTGAATTACAAGAATTTTATCACCGTCAAAAATTACAGCTCCACATGATTTTTCATATTTCATTTTTTCACATTCCTTTCTAAAAATTATATTTAGCATTATTTATTTACATTAGCTTATTATCCATTTTCAATACTGCTTAATATTATAGTATATAAATATAAAAATCAACACTGAGTTATAAAGTAAAAACGCATTTATATAAATGCGTTTTCATCTTGTTTTTAAATAACAATTAATCTTCCGCAAACGGATAACACAAAAATGCATGAACACGGTCATCATCTTAAAAACCTTCGTTATATGACTCGGACCATTTTTCAAGGATATCCCAACCAGAATCCGTAAACGAAAAGCAATTTTCACCTTTCTTATCACAGTATCCTCTGATTATCAAGTATCTAAGATTTTCATCAAAGCTCACACGATCATAACCTTCCTTTTCTGGATAGGTAAAGTTTCTTGTGACTTCTGAATCATCTTTTTCGTTACTTTTAAGCACTACAACCAACCCTATAAATGCCTGAAAATCTTCTATTTCAAGGATTCTGCCTAAAGTACGTAATGATCCACGAACGTTTAACTCATACATCTTCATAATATCAGCCTCCTGAATTATCCATGGAGGCTTTAACCCCCATGTAACATTAGTGTTTAAACTATGGGAGCTAAAAAGCTCGTACTGGGATTATATACTGATTTTTATATATTGTCAATATTTCTATTTCTAGCAATTTTATAAAACATTTTACAAAATTATTAGCTCTCCATCTTTACTTACATCAACTTTAATCACACTACCGGTCTCTACTTCACCGCTAATAATCTTCTTTGCAACCAAAGTTTCAACATTATTTTTGATAAACCTTTTCAAAGGTCTAGCACCAAAATTTTGATCATAACCATTATCAACAATAAATTGCTTAGCACTATCCGTAATTTCAAGTTTAATTTGTTTATTTTCCAAACGTTTTTGTAAGTCTTCAATCATTAAGTCAATAATATTATAAATTTGATTTTTCATTAAAGGTTTATAATAAACAATCTCATCTAAACGATTCAAAAATTCAGGTCTAAAAGACTGTTTAAGTAACATATCAACCTGCTTAATAGCCTCATCGTCTATACTTCCATCATCTTTAATACCATCTAATAAGTAAGAAGAACCTAAATTAGAAGTTAAAATAATAATCGTGTTCTTGAAATCGACAGTTCTACCTTGTGAATCTGTAATTCTTCCATCATCTAAAACTTGCAATAGAATATTAAATACATCAGGATGAGCTTTTTCAATTTCATCAAGTAAAATAACAGAATATGGTTTTCTTCTTACGGCCTCTGTTAATTGTCCCCCTTCTTCATAGCCAACATATCCAGGAGGTGCACCAATTAAACGACTTACGCTAAATTTTTCCATATACTCAGACATATCAATTCTAATCATATTGTGCTCATCATCAAACAATGCTTCAGCTAAAGCCTTAGCAAGTTCAGTTTTACCAACACCAGTTGGACCTAAAAATAAGAATGAACCAATTGGTTGATTTGGATTTGCAATTCCAGCACGAGAACGAATTATAGCATCACTAACTTTTCTTACAGCTTCATCTTGACCAATAACTCTTTTATGCAAAATATTCTCTAATCCAAGTAATTTTTCTCTTTCACCTTCCATCAATTTAGAAACAGGAATACCTGTCCAACGGCCAATTATTTTAGCAATTTCTTCACCTGTAACCTCGTTTCTTAAAATACTGTTACTTCCTTTTCTCTCTTCAACAAGTTTTTCTTGTTCAGCTAATTGTTTTTGTAAATCAGGTAATTTAGAATACTTAAGTTCAGCTGCTTTATTTAAATCATAAACTCTTTCTGCAGCCTCAATTTCGCCATTAACTTTATCTAATTCTTCTTTGATTTTTTGAACTTTATTAATAGCATTTTTCTCGTTCTCCCATTTAGCTTTCATTTCATTAAACTTTTCCTTCATATCAGCAAGTTCTTTTTGAACTTCTACCAAATGAGCTTTTGATAATTCATCAGTTTCTTTTTTCAAAGCAGCTTCTTCAATCTCGTGTTGCATAATTTTTCTTGAAATATCATCTAATTCTGTAGGCATTGATTCCATTTCTGTTTTGATTAAAGAACAAGCTTCATCAATTAAATCTATTGCTTTATCAGGTAAAAATCTGTCAGAAATATATCTATGAGAAAGTACTGCTGCTGTAATTAAAGCTTGGTCATGAATTTTTACGCCATGGAAAATTTCGTAACGTTCTTTAAGCCCTCTTAAAATTGAAATAGTATCTTCAACTGTAGGCTCATCAACTAAAACTGGTTGAAAACGTCTTTCCAAAGCAGCATCTTTTTCAATATATTGACGATATTCATTCAATGTTGTTGCACCTATACAATGAAGTTCTCCTCTTGCAAGCATTGGTTTTAAAAGATTTCCTGCATCCATTGCGCCATCAGTTTTTCCAGCACCTACTATTGTATGAAGTTCATCAATGAATAAAATAATTTTTCCTTCACTTTTCTTAATCTCATTTAAAACAGCCTTTAATCTTTCCTCAAATTCTCCACGATATTTAGCACCTGCTATCAATAATCCCATGTCTAATGAGAAAATTTTTCTATTCTTCAAATTATTTGGAACATCTCCATTAACAATTCTAATAGCTAAACCTTCTGCAATAGCTGTTTTACCAACACCCGGTTCACCAATTAAAACCGGATTATTCTTTGTCTTTCTTGATAAAATTCTTATAACATTTCTAATTTCAGAATCTCTACCAATAACCGGATCTAACTTATTTTGTTTCGCAAGTTCAACCAAATCTTGACCATATCTGTTTAAAACATCATATGTTCCCTCTGGATTTTCGCTTGTAACTCTAGTATTACCTCTAACCTCTTTAAGCGCTGATAATACTGTGTTTTTATCAATTCTATTATTTTTGAAAATATTTGTAATTCTTGAATTTGCACTATTTAATATTCCAAGTAAAATATGCTCAACAGAAACATATTCATCTTGCATTTTTTTAGCCTCATTTTCAGCGGAAACTAAAGCTTTATCAACCTCATTTGAAACATATACTTTATCAGGTTCTCTACCAGAACCAGTAACTGCAGGTAAGGATTTAATAGCATTTTCAAGTTCAGCTTTAATTACATCAACATTAACATTCATCTTTTTCAGCAACTCTGAAATAAAACCATTTTGTTGATTAACTAATGCCCACAACAAATGCTCCTCCTCAATTTGCATATTTTGATTTTCCAAAGCAACAGACTGTGCTTCTTGCAACGCTTCAATTGATTTTTGCGTAAACTTTTGCATATTCATTTTAATCCCTCCTTAATTTTTTTAATTGGAGACGGTCCTTTTTTCAAAAATTTAAAATTAAGGACCGTCCACAATTTAAAATTTTCT
>CAMUZC010000084.1 GCA_947165105.1 uncultured Lachnospiraceae bacterium
GTAGAATAATAAATTACAATTTAAAATTAATTATTTATTTCCAATATCATTTTTTATATATATTTAAAATGAAGAAAGTTTTCAAATATGTCTTATTATTAATAGCTTTAATAAATTGTTTATGTAAAAGTGAAGAAAGTATTTTACAAAATGGTAATCTAAATGAGGAAGTCATGCATGAGATAAATCAGGAAGTTGAAAATAATGTAAATTATAAAACAGCAGAATTTGAATTCACAACAACTGATAAATACCAATTTTTCAAATATGATAATAGTACTTTACCATCTTCAAAAGTTATATCATTTAGAATTGATTTCTCTCAATATAGTATATCTATGCAAAATTATAAAGTATATTGTACAAATGTTCCTAGTTCAACTTCTGATACATTTTTAATTGAGCAATTAAAAACATTGACCCCTGAAACATCAAGCTGTATAGATATTTATAGAAGTTATGCAAACTATGATGGTATAGCTAAATTAGATTCCACAAATACAAAATTAGGAATTGTTGTTATTTCAGAAGCAGGTGTTTCCTTTGGAGCAAATATTTATTTACGTATTTCTGAAAGAATTTTAGGCACTGATGAATCAAAACCAATGGAAGAAGAAACTTATTCTTTAGTACCTTTTACTGTTAATATTCCAAAATTTAGAGAATTATCAAAATCTAAAATATTATTTTATTCTTATTCAAGAGTTCTCCAAATGTTCCATGTTGAATCTAATGCTGCTTATCCAGAAAAATTATTTTCAGGAAATGTTTTATCTGTCTATACAAATCCTAATATGGTAAGACAAAAATATCATGATGCAAGTACAATGATTTTATTAGTATATCCATATGGAGCTGAGGCTAATGATCTTAGAGAAGAATTCAAATTTGAGGTAAAATTATTTGAATCTAACTACTTACTTGATTACTATGTAAGTTCCAATGAAGAAGGAAGACCATTAAATAGTCCTTTATTAATTAATATGACAGAATGTACCAGTCCTTATTATGTAGTATTGAATTATAATAGAATGGAAACTTCTAAAACATTAGTTATTGATCAAATATATGGAAAAATATCTTACCTTTCAGTTGCAACTGACTTTACTAAAAGTACATGGGATGAAATGTTAGAGAATGATATGGAAACTGTCGATATAAACACTAGAAAACATATTTTACCTTCAAATGCTAGAACTCACATGGATGTTTATCAGATAGAGTGCGAACTGCCTTTAATGCTTAACTTTTATTATATAGATGAGTCTGATTTACATCCAAAAATGAATTTTGGTGATGTTGCTATATTTACATTAAAAGCTTATGAAACAGTAAATATTCCTTTTTTCAGTGACATAATTGCTCCTAATATAATTATTGAAATTTTTAATCCATTTGAAGATCCAATTGTCATAGTAGAAGCACATGGAGAAACCGTTTATACAAAAAATACTTTAATTGAGACAACTCCAATGTCTGTATCAGAGGGAATTAATATAAAAGAAAGAGGAGGATTAACTGATACAAGAATCATTATTAAAGTAGGATATTCTCAAAGTGGATGGACAGAAGTTAATGCTTACATGAAATATAGTTATCAATATGATACTTATCTTTTTGAATTTCCAAATGATATAAAAAGATATAATTATACTTTCGCAGAATTGATTACATCAGGAACAAATTCAGATGATAATGTTAAATATTGTTTTACTCCTAATATTGGTGCTGCATTAAAACCTTCTTCTGAAAATTGTTATCGTGTTTCTAAAGATAATTCTTATACTTTAAAAGCCTATAATCCTTTAATAATGTATAAAGATTATGAATATGATGAAGGATTATCATATTATATTACTTTCAAGGCAGTAACAGAAACAACCTCTTTCAATGTAGATGCTAAAGTATCAACTTATGATACAACTATTAGAAATTATGAAGGAATAAATAATAAAATAACTATTGATTCAACAGGGGATTATAGTTCTATTTTAACTCCTCCAAAAAATAAAGAACCTGCTATTTTTATTCAGGTTCAAGTATGCGATGATATTCATTCAGTCAAAGCAAAAGTAATAAAACCTTTAACAGGAGAAATTGTAGTAGAGGAAACCACAATTGCACCTGGTACAAAAAATCCCTATAAAACATTTATAAATAATTTAATTGATACAGAATTCTTTGTGTCTGGAAATGAAGGTGTAAATGTTTTTATAAGAATGGTGGGTCTTCCAACAATATATATACCTTCATTTAATGATAATCAACAAATTACCTTTGATAATACTACTAATACTTTAAATGTAGAATCACCTATAACAAAAATAGAATCAATGAAATATACAGTATTAGTCGATAGAGAAGGAGAAATAACAAAAAAAGGTTTTACTTTATGCAGTTTTGTTAATGTTAAAATTGAGAGTTTAGCTTTATATACGAAATCATTTACTACAAATAATAAAATTGCTTCTATACAATTAAACTTTGGTACAGCTGGTATATTACCAGGAGAAAAATTTGAAGCTATTGTTTATGTTGAACAACAAACAAAAAGCCAAATGGTTTTCTTATCTAAAGTTTTTGAAGGAACAGTAGGAAATATTGATATAGATACTATTAATGATATTAATGAAGTATATGCTTTAGACTCAAATTATGTATATAAAACAGTTGAAGCAAGTAGTAGTGAACCAAGCTATTATTTCTCATTTACACCTTCAGAAATATTGACTGTCCCTATTGGTGCATTTAGCATAGAGGTAGATCAATCAGTAATAGGTTCTTTTACTGGTGTAGCATGCACTTTTGTTGAAAATGGAACAAATGCTATGAGTATGATTGAAGCAGTTGAAACTGCAATTGAACAAGATACTTCATATTGCATAGGTTCACAAAGTACAGTTAATTCAAGAAGATATAATTATATATTCAAATATGATTATGAAGAAAATATTCCAAAAACAATGGTAATAAAAGTATCTAATGGAAATTCTATTAATGGAAAATTTAGTGTCTATATGAAAAAAGATCAAGGTGTTACAATTGAAAGAACAGATTTTGATTCATTAAAAGAATATGGAGGTGATGAAGATTCAAAAAAATCAGTTATTCCTTATATAATTGATGTTTATAATTTTAGAGGAGATGATTATGTTTCAAAAATTCTTTTCTATTCACAACATTTAGAAATGCAAATGTATTATATTCCTGAAAATACTAATCAACCTGTTAAATTATTCTGTGGAAATATTGCCTTAGTATATACTAAACCAGATCTAGCAATTCAAAAATATCATGCAACAACTCTTATATTATTTAGTGAAAATTTAGAAGGACAAGAACATGCTTCTTTAGGAGATACATTTAGATTCCATACTAAAATGTTTAGATCAGATGCACAAATAGAATTTTTCGTAAGTCAAAATGAAGAAGGAAGAACATTAAATTTCCCACTAAGTTTAGAAATGAATACTTGTACTTCAGATAACAATAAATTATATTATATATTAAATTATAATAAACCTGAGCCTACAAGAACTATTCATTTAGATATGATATTTGGAAGTTATTTAAGAGCAAGAATTGCAAGAGAAATAAATGCAGAAAGATGGGATTTATTAATATCAAATAGTATGACAGATATAACTGATTATCAAATTGAATTACCTGAAAAATCTCAACATATTGATGTTATTGAAATAACATGTAGTTCTCCATTATTATTGAATGCTTATTATAGTTATGATGGCTATCCATATAATAATGTAAAAGAAGGAGAAATTGTTGTTAAACATTTGGAAGAAGAACAAAGCTTTTCATTTTCTGTTGAAAAAGGTTCTTCTCCATTATTCTTTTATACAATGTCTTTATTTAATCCTTATGAATCACCTTCAGTCACTGTTCAATTTTCAGATGGAACTCAACATTATATTACTGAAAATTCTTTACAAACTGGTATGCTTATGTTTACTCCTGATAGAGTTACTGTTATTAATAAAAGTAAATCAAAAACAAGATTTATTTTTAAAATTGGATATGGAGTTGAAACATCAGAAAATTGGCATGTAGTTGAAGAGGAACAAAATTTAGATGGTACTTTATTTGCAAACTTAAATAAATATGTATATAAATTCCCTGTTGAAGATAATAAAAAAAATTTCACAAAAGTTAATTTTACAGTTAATTCAGTAAATGATGCAGAGAATGTTAAATTTTGCTATAGTACTAATTTAGGTATAGCAATAGAAGCTTCAAGAGAAAACTGTTTTAGAACTGGAAAAAATATTGTATATTCTTTGACTTTTTTAAATCCTTTAATCATAGGTAAAAATTATAAAGTTGATACAGATAAATATTATATTTCATTTAGACCTTTCGATGATAATGATTTTATAAATATTAAAATAAAAGAGGAAAAATATTCAAATTTAAATAGAAATGAAGAAGGAGTTCATAATTTATTAACTTTAATAAACGGAAAAGCTGGTACTATTCTTTCTTTACCAAAAACATCAGAATCATCTAAAGTACTTGTCCAATTAAAGTCATGTAAATATTATAGTGGTAAATTGTCTTATTATAATTATGTTGCTTTAACTAGAGAATACTTAAATGATGGTGGAATATATTATAATGATAAATTTGGTATATATTTTATAACTTCAAATGCTTATTTAGAAAATGAAATACAATTGGAAGGAGATTCAGGTATAACAATATTTTCAAAGCATAGTGGAATAGATAGTACATATTCTCCTACAATTGGAGAATATAGTGTTACCTTTGAAACAAATACAAATGTTGCAACTATTACAAAGCCTATTTTTGACGAAGAATTTACTATTACTGTTTTAGTAGGAGAAAAAGGAAGTTTAAGCTCGATTTCTCAATGTGATTTAGCCTTTAAAGATAGAAGTACTTTAGCACCTTATGTTAGTTCATTTACATCTGTATCTAGTAATATAATTACTCATTATATTGATTTTAGTAATACTTTACATTATGAAACAGGAAAAGAGTTTGATTTATTGGTTTATGCTGAACAAACTAATAATTCAAAAATGGAATTTATATATCCATTAATAACTGGTGAAGTAGGAAAAATAACTGGTGTTGAGCAGATTAATCAATTTATTGATGGAGAAAATGAATATGTTTATAAAACATTCACTGCTAGGGCATCAAGCAATCATTTATTCTATGATTTTTCTAGAAAACCAACTGGAAATATTGCTTCATTGAAAATAAATACAAATTCTGCAAAGGTAAATAAAGTTGGGTGTGTATTTGTTTCTAATTCTGCTTCAGAAGAAGATATGGTTAATGCAGTAAATAAAGCTATTTTAGAAGGAACCAGTGTATGTGTAGGAGAAATGCAAAAAGATAGTGATGGATATGATGCATTAATTAATGCTAATTATAAAGATGGAAATAATAGATTGGTTGTCCAAGTTTTATATGGTTTAGGAGAAGAAGAAAAATTGAAAGAAGGAGAAGAAGAAGTTAAGATAACCTTAAAAATTACTGGGACAAAATTAGGCACAAATGAAGGAAAATTCGGAAATTCAGAAAGTTATGCAACTATCCCATATGTAATTGATTTATTAGAAATTAGAGAAAGTAAAGCTGAATATATTTCAAAAATTTTATTCTATTCAAATACAAGAGAAATGGAAATGTTCTATATTGATGATAATGAATCTGCACCTGTATCATTATTTAGTGGAAATATTATGTTAGTATATACAAATGAAGAATTGGTTAATCAAAAATATCATGGAGCGACAACTATGATTTTGATTACTGATGCTTTATCTGCTACTGGTCAAATTATTATAGGAGAACAATATCGTTTTATGGTAAAATATTTCAATTCAGCTGCAAATATTAATTACTTTTTGAGTAGTAATCCCGATGGTAGACCTTTAAATAACCCAACTACTATTGAAATGACATCATGCTCTCAACCTTATTATTATATAATGAATTATAATCAAGTTGAAGAGCAAAGAAAATTACATATTGATACTATCTTTGGGGAAAAACAATCAATTAAAATAGCCTCCGTATTAAATTATGACGACTGGGATACTTTAATATCTAATATGCAAATATTAGATGGAGATGAAATAATTCTTCAAGAGCAAACTAAATTTCATTTTGATGTTATAGAGGTAAAATGTAATTTACCACTTTTATTAAATTTATTCTATGTTGACCCATCCTCAACAAAAGTAACAGGTTTAGAGGTTGGAGATATTTCAATATTATCTTTAGAAAAAAGTCAAGAGCAACTATTAGAATGTAATCCGGGAAAAAATACTGTATATGTTTATAGTTTTAATGTTTTAAAAGGAAAAAGTCAAAAACCAAATATTGAAATTACCTTTAATGGAGCTGATCCTCTAACTATTACTGAAAATGGTATATACACAAAATATTCCTTAGGTGTAATTGACAAAATTTTAATTAAAAATAAAGAAAATTCTGGAAGTTATAGTACAAGAATAATATTTAAATATGGAATGCCAATAGAACAAACCTTCGAAAAAATTAAAAATGGGGTATATTCTAATCAAAACAATAAAGAAAGAACTGATAATTTATTTGGTTATATTCATGATCAAACAAGTACAAAACTTAATTTCACAGGAGTTGACTTTGAAGTACAAACAACTGAAGATAATGTTAAATTCTGTTATAGTACTAATT
>CAMUZC010000085.1 GCA_947165105.1 uncultured Lachnospiraceae bacterium
ATAATAATATTCCATGACATAATTCTCCTTTAAAGATTTTTGTTACTGGAGCACGAGACCGGAATCGAACCGGCATTATCTGCTTGGAAGGCAGACGTCCTAGCCATTAAACGACTCGTGCACTTTTCGAGGGTTTCAAGTCTTATTATACCCACAACTTATTTGGTCGGAATGGAGTGACTCGAACACTCGATTTCTGGTTCCCAAAACCAGCGACTTAACCAACTAGCCTACATCCCGATTTATGGCGGTCCCAGCGGGAATCGAACCCGCCTCGCCTGAGTGACAGTCAAGCATCCTAGCCGATGAACGATGAGACCATTAATATGGCCAAGCTAAATTTATATCCTGCTGCTCTACCTACTGAGCTACCGTCCCGAAATATAATTACTAATATATAAATATATTAGCTGGTCGGGAGGGATGGATTCGAACCACCGACACGCAGGTCCTCTGAAAATTTGAAATAAGCTTTGGCTCTAATTATTTAATTTTTAGTGGTCCGGATTACAGGATTCGAACCTGTGACCCCTTGATCCCAAATCAAGTGCTCTACCAAGCTGAGCTAAATCCGGATATTAACATTTAATAGGCTATCGCAAGACCGAATTAACTAAGATGGTGCTCCCAGGCAGAGTTGAACTGCCGACACCTGGTGTTTCAGACCAGTGCTCTTACCACGACTGAGCTACAGAAGCATTTTGGTGTCGCCTAAAGGTATCGAACCTTTCTACTCTGGGCTTCAACCAGGGCCTAATCCATCTTAGGCTAAAGCGACATTCATATAAGTATTAAATTTTAAGCTGCTAAATCGTGTACTTAAGATAAACATCGCTTTAACTCCTTCTTTAAAATATTTTATGGTGCTCCGTGCAGGACTCGAACCTACAGCCACAATCTTGTAGGGATTGTAGTCTCCCAATTGACGTAACGGAGCAAATACGGTGGAATTTGATTTTCATGAACTAGTTATTTTTATATGCTTGTTAACAAACCCCTTAACAAACCACGCATATGAGTTCTACTAGCAAACTCATGGCGGTGCGTGTAGGATTCGAACCCACGAACGGCTCATCACCGTTGGCGGTTTTCAAGACCGCTGCAATCAACCAGACTCTGCCAACGCACCATATATGGCGGGGACTGCAAGATTCGAACTTGCGACACGTGGATTAACAGTCCACTGCTCTAACCAGCTGAGCTAAGCCCCCAGTTAACTTGGCCTAACTATTATATTCACCCAAAGAACTTTATTAGATTTTAGAAATAAGTATAGGCTCTATGTTATTAAATTTTAATGGTGGAGCCGGTGGGAGTCAAACCCACAACAGTCAGTTTGCAAAACTGTCTCGCTATCTCAGAACATGCGGTCCCTGGTGGAGAAGACGAGGCTCGAACTCGCGACATCTAGCTTGCAAAGCTAGCGCTCTCCCAACTGAGCTACAACCCCATGGGATTACCGAGGCTTAACGTACAACGGATCGAAGCTCAAAACCGAGGAGCTAACGGTAGTATATTAATAAAAATAAAAAACGTAACCATCTAGCTACGTTGAACAAAGGGAATATATGTAAAACAATCTATGGAACTGTTACTGATACTTTTATTCATTGTAGCTTAATTTTTGTTAAGCTACATCTTTCAGTAACTTAACTTCTATTTATTTGAATTACTATAATCGGCATCATACCCATTAGGCGCATCGAAATAACCAAACGGATTAACGTTTGAAGAGACATAGTTATTAAAATTCCAAGATACATTTGTCATTAAAACTGTTCTCATTATTTCATCTCCTAAATAGATTGTTGATATCTGATTTGATATCACTTAATTTAGCTAATTATTTTTAGCAATTTGAAAATTTTTATTTTTTATTAAATATGCTTAATAATAACTACTTATTAGACTTTCATCTTATTTCATTATTAAGGTAGTTGTTTGACTACAGTGACGATAAGTCTGAACTTAAAGGAGCTACCTCTAAGCTTCTTACCGCGGTCTAGCACTGAGAGGATTCATTACCTCTAACTTTCACCGAGCATTCAGAAAAATTACAATCATTATAAGTTCTTATTTGTACTTTTAAAGGTTGTTCTTCATAGTATTAGACAGATACGGCTACTCACATGTAAACTTCTCTTATATCCCTATTACTAGGTATTCAACTGTCAAGTCCCTTATGGATTTTCCTAGGTTTGATTAAGTTTTCCAGGCTTAATCCTAACTAGGATTCATATAACTTTTGGTTATCATCTATTGTGGAACCGAGAAGAATCATGTCTTAACTCTAATAATAACAAATACACTAACGACTATCGTAATTCCTCTTTGAGGATTGTGTTCGGTTTGATTTCAATATATACTTCCGAATCGACTTGCCATCATAGGCTATCGTCTATGAACGAAGATTTTTTGCAAGCTACGAATCTTTGTCAGCCGCTATCCTAGCACCGTAACAAACGGTCATTCACTAGGGTAATAGGTAATCATTATTAAGCATATTTAATTGTTTACTTTATATTATACAATATTTTTTAAATTTTTTCATATAATATAAATAAAAATAAATATTTGTTCTAACCTTGTTAAACTAAAGCTACCTTGACACTACTTCGCTCATAACGGACCCATACATGAGCCCTGGCTTTTCCATCTTCCGAATAGTAACCTGTTGGAATCGAACCAACATCAATATTTATTTTAATTTTACATTTATATTATACAATAAATTTTTAATTTTGTAAATATATTTTTAAAAATTTTTTAATTTTTTGAAGTTTTTGATTAACTTCACTATTAATATACAACAAAATTTTAAATTTGTAAATACTTTTTTGAAATTTTTTATAAATTTTTAATTTCTATCGATTAATTTTGCAGTATTTACTAAGATTTTAGTTAATTGGGGGCTAATTCCAAATCTCTTTGCATTAGCTTCAATAGACTTTAATAGATTTCCATCATGTTGTCTTAATGAAGCAGCCTTCCAGTCAGCTAACATCTCACAAATATCTACTAGATCCATTCCATTAACTCCATCTGGATAATGTTCTGGGTGATGTCTGTTAACTGCATAGTGATGAGCTGTTGCCTCTTTAATATTTTCTAGACTTTGCTTATATTCATCACTCATTTCACCATTTTCATTTTGGAATTTTAATCTTGCTAACTTTTTAGTGTTCTTAGCAAATATTTCTACTTCTGGCGAAACTAGTTTTGAAGCATCATGGTCAATACCTCTTTGAGTTAATTCATCAGTAATTAATTTAATATAATATTGTACCATAGCAATATGCTTTCTTGTCTCTTCATTACATTCTGCAATTGACATATAATCTTCATCATTTTCATAAGAATCAACTAATAGACGTTTTTTACCACAACATTCACATGTACCTGGTTCTTCAAAATAAATAAAATTTTCTTGTCTTGCTTCTGGGTTAATCTTTTCGAGATAACATCTCTTACAATAACTCATTAGAATCATCTCCTAACTTTTTATTTGTTCTGGCAGGGGTAGCAGGATTCGAACCCGCGAGGTACTTATTTGGACTGTTCCCTTCACCGGTTTTGAAGACCGGCGCCATAACCACTAGGCGATACCCCTAAGAGAACATAAACAATGTAATAATACAAAGCCTATGTTAAAAATTTAGCAATTATTTTACATCTTTTAGAATGCTTCCAATAGCTCCACCTGGGTGGTTATACTTAAAATCAACTAATGTGATTCCAAGTCTATCAGCTAATTGTAATGCTAAACCTTGAAGTAAAATTAAATAAGTTGAACTTGATGCATTAGGAACAATATTCCAATTATCTCCTTCATGTTCTAGCTCTAAAGTAAGATTAGTACTTAAAGTCTTATTTAATAAACTGTCCTTATTAAATGTAACAGCTATAGCTCTATCGCCACGTTGATTTAAATAATTTGCAAGTAAAATAGATTCTGCAGTATTACCACTCTTTGATAAGACAAAAACTAAATCTTTCTTACCAATATAACCTAAATCACCATGCATCGCTGTGTTAGTATGCATAAATACAGCTGGAATACTTAATGAAGTACAAGTACCTACAATCTTTTCACAGATTGGAACATTTTTTCCTAATCCTGAAAATACTAGCTTTCCACCATTTTTAATACAGGCTTCAGCTTGATTTAAAATGTCGTTGAAATTCTCTTCAGATAAAGATTCTAAAGATTTTTCAATTATAGACATTTGTTCCTTAAAATAATTTAACATAGTTTCACCTCTCTTAACCAGTACAATTTATAATACAAATGAAAAAATTAATTTTCAGATAATAAACGTAAGAATAATTCTCTTTGAGATTCTAATTGAACTTTATCAACGGTCTTTTCTTTTCCATCTACTATATAATCTTCGTATTCTTTCTTTTCATCTAATACTTCATGGATTTTAGTATCAATAGTTCCAATATTTTCTAAAACCTTAATAAATGCTGGTCTTGTGTTATTTACTCTATAAATTCTATCACAAGATTGATCAAAAGAAGAATAAGTCCAAGGAGTATCTAACATAATTAAATACATTGAAGAATTAAATGTTAAACCAGTACCCATTGCTTGATGAGTACCCATAATTATCTTATAATCATCATTTTCTTGAAATAAATTATTATTACGTTGACGCTCGCCTGCGCTTAATTCACCTAAGATTAGTAGTGGTTTATATTCTTTTAAAGCTTCACTTAATGTCTTTATTGGTTGAACAAAATTTGACATTATAACGACTTTTTCACCTTGACTGAGTATTTCTTCAACCAAGTCTAAACAACGCAAAATTTTTGATGATTTTATGTCATTAGAAGATAAAATAGATGGGTCTACAGATGCTTGACGAAGTCTGGTTGTTAATGCTAATAAGTTAGAAGTATCTAAATTAATTAAGTCAACTTGAGTTCCAATTCCATCGACAATTTCATCATAAAATTTCTTATGATCTGGTTCCATTTCGATATATTCATATTCAATAAATTTTCCAGGCATATCTGATCTAATTTGAGGTAGAGTTCTTCTTAATGAACAACTTTCTACTTCTTCTCTTAATACATCTAAATTTTGATATCCAACAACTCTATCGTCGGCATCTTTGATCTCATATTGAGGTCTATAAGTAGTTAAAATTGAATTATCATTTTTAGTAAAAACTAAAGGTAAATAAGCACTAATAGGATTATTTGTAATTAAAGTACCAGTAACTCCAACCATATATTCAGAAGATAATTTTAATAAATGAGCACCTTGTTGAGATTTTTTATTATTAGTTCTATGAATCTCATCTACAACGATCATTCCAAAATCATTTTTTCCTTTTAATAAAGCTGCAGTTAAGTCTTTTTCTTTATCTTTTCCTTTTTTGCCTCCACCTCTTAATTTTTCAATGTTGGTAATGACAAAAAACTCCTCTATAGGATGCTTTAAAATTTCTACACACTCTTTTACTGAACGATAACTTACTTTACCATTCTTGCTAACTTTACGTCCAAGAATTATACCAGATAAAGAACTATATTTCTTAATTTCATTTAACCAGTTTTCTTTAATTGAATTTACTCCACAAATAATTAAACAATGCTCTATAAGACCTCTTTTATAAAGAAGCTCTGCTGCACCAATTATTTCTAGAGTTTTACCTAATCCCATACTATCTAATAATAACCACTGTTTATGTTTAACATGATAATTAAAAGCATCTACTTGATGCGGAAATGGTTTAAAATTTAATTGCTCTAATTCTTTATGTTTAATTGAATATTTATATTTTTCTTTTTCTAAAATAACAAATTTATCATTATTATAATAAAGTTTTAAATCATCTTCATTTAAAAGTGCAAATAAAAAATTATTAATATTAGTTTGAGAAATAATATTTTCACCTGGTTTAATTTCTAAAGAATTATATATTAAATTTTTATTATATTTTAATTCAAAGATTAAATTATTATTTATATCTTTATATTTATAAAATAATTCTATCATATTTAACTCTTTTAAAATTTATTTAAGAAATATATTAACCATGATGGCATATCAGACTTAATTAAAGTCGGTTCATCTTTTACTAATGTTAGAGTTATATCATCATATTTAATAGCTTCATCCATAAATTCTTTTAAATTAACACAACTTATTTCCCATTCATGTGCTTTTTCAAAATAATAATATGGTTTAACTTTATTATAACTAAATATTAATGACAATAATTCTGGTACATATTTACTATACTTTATTAAAAATGAAGATTTTCCACTTAATTTCTTAGGTGGTCTTAATTCTGTAATATAAATCATTAGAATAATGAAACTGGTTCTGTAGATGTAAAGTTAACTTCTTCTTCAACATCTTCAGTCTTTACTTTAATTTCTAAATCTACATTAAATTCTTTATTACAATAATCACAAATATATTGTTCTGATAAATCTGGTTCTTCATCATAATCTACAGCTAAAATCTTTCCTAAAGCATTTTTAACTACAGCATTAGAAGCTCCTGTTAAATATTTAGAAATATAAATTTCATCTAAAGTATATTCTGCTCCGCAATGTGGACAAGTAATTTTTATAAATTTATTTTCCATATAATAAAACTCCTTATATATTATATCTCTATTATATTATACATTATTATAATATATATTTATATAATATTTATATATTTTTTATAAAATTTTTTA
>CAMUZC010000086.1 GCA_947165105.1 uncultured Lachnospiraceae bacterium
TTATTTTTTTCTTCTCAAAATCCATCCGTTTTCGCATTCAATTGGTAATTTCATTTTTACACACTGAGCTGCTCTACCAGGATTTACATGATCAATTTCCTTATCTGTTTCAGCATCCCATAATTGTTCAATTTTGAAATTAACAGTTTCGATTTGACGAGGTATTATAATTTCTAATTCATCACCAATTTGCAACTTATTTTTTATTTCAATTAAAGCTTTTTCATTATCATATTCCTTAACAATTCCGCCAAATTCATAATTTGGATTATATTGTTTTCCTTCATATTCTTGGAAATCTTTATTATTTCTGTCATTGAAATAAAATGTAGTTAAACTTCTTGTTTTTGTTTTTTCTAATTCATTCATATATTTTGTATAATCATAATGTTCTGGATCTGCAATATAATCATCTATTGCATTTCTATATGCATTTACTACGGATGCTAAATAATAACTTGTTTTTAATCTTCCTTCTATTTTTAAACTATCCACACCCATTTCAATTATTTCAGGTATTTCTTTAATTAGGCATAAGTCTTTAGAAGAGAAGATGTATGTTCCTTTGTCATCGTGTTCTACCGGCATTAAATTTCCCGGATTGTTGTTTTCTTCAACATATACATTGTATGCCCATCTACAACTTTGTGCACAATCACCTAAGTTTGCACTTCTACCTGCTAAGAAATCACTTAAGAAACATCTTCCAGAATATCCAAAACATATTGCACCATGTACAAATATTTCTGTTTCCAAGTCTGCTGGTGTATTTTCAATTATTTCTTTAATTTGATCTTTATGTAATTCTCTTCCTAAAATAACTCTTTCTGCGCCATTTTTATGCCAAAAATTAGCAGTATGACTACTTACAATATTAGCCTGTGTGCTTATATGTATCGGAACATTTGGGGCAACTTCTTTTATTGCTTCTACTACTCCTCCATCTGCTACTATTACGGCATCTACCTTTAATTCTTCAAGGATTTTTGCTTGTTTTTTTATTTCTTCGTAACTTGTATCCCAAGCATATATATTTATAGCTGTATAAACTTTTTTCCCTATTGAATGGGCATATTTGATTGTTTTTACTAAATCATCATCTTCCATTTCGGCTCTTGTTCTTAATGATAATGATGATGTTCCTGCATATACAGCATCTGCTCCATATAGAAAAGCTATTTTTGCCTTTTCAAATGAACCTGCTGGCGCAAGTAATTCTGGTTTTTTCATCTAATTTCTCTCTCTTTCTTATTTTATTTTTACATATTACCTATTATATCATAATTTTACTTAAATTACCATAGTAATCTTCTATTTTTTGCCTTTGTTATTTTTTCATTTACATTTTTTTGTATTTAAGATATACTTAATGTATATAATTTTATTAAGAATTAAAATGATATACTTTTTTGGAGGAATTCATGAATACCATATTAAATAATAAATATACTAATATACAACAATCAAAATTAATGCAACTCTTACCTTATATTTTCTGTTACTTTATATTTTCTTTTTTAGGTTGGATTCTTGAAACTATATTCTGTTTCTGCGTTTTAGGTGAATTTACTAAAAGAGGATTCTTATATCGGTCCTATTTGTCCTATTTACCGGCACTGGAGCATTATTTTTAACTACATATTTAGATCATTCGAAAAACAAGAAAAATTATATTAAACTTTTTATCATATTCACCATCATTTTCTCACTTTTTGAATATTTAGTTGGCTTTGTATTAGATGCCTTATTTGCTGAAAGATGGTGGGATTATTCTGATGAAAAATATAATATTAACGGAAGAATTACTTTACTTAACTCTTTTTTATGGGGTGTTATAACTGTACTTTTTACAAGGTTTATCTATCCATTGATTCGAAAATTTAAAGAAAAGATACTTGATAAAATCCAAGCAACAATTCAACTAGCAATTGCAATCGTTTTAATTTCAACTATTTGTGTTGATTTTGTATTGTCTTGTATTAAATATTTAAACTAGTTATAGAAATTATTGAATGGAGTCTTTTAGAAATGTCATTAAATAAAAATGAGGGCAATTCATTGAAGAATTGTCCTCATCTTTTTATTTTCTTTTAAATGGTATACATCTATTTACTTTCTTACAATAATTTATATATTCATCTCCATACACATTCAATAACCATTTTTCCTCTGTATTTTTCATTAAAACAGTTAGAAAAGCCCAATATATAACAGGTAACACTAACAAATATAAATTATTTGCAATAATTATAGCTCCGGTGCAAACTAATAAAACTGCTGAGTAAATTGGATTTCTAACATATGCATACACTCCTGTTGTTACTAATTTATTACTTCTTATGTTATCATCAAGTTTGCAAACAATAACTGCATTAACCCATAAATATATTCCAAATAGGATAAATAGTATTCCAATTATTATTAATGGTATCATTAAAGCTGAAATTTCATTATTTAATAACGAAATATTTTTAGTTAATATAATTGATACCACTGTAATAATACTTACAGATACCGTATAAATGGGACCTACTCCGCATAAATGGTAAATGTTCTTTTTCTTTCATTTTTTACCTCTTAAATTTCCTTTTTATTATTCGTTTCCTTTTAAGCTTGAAACCATATCAATCTTGTCAATTTTCTTAGCCAATCTTTTATTAACAATAAATGTAACCACTAATGTTCCTACAATTGCATATAGATAAGTCACTAATTTAATTTGCGCACCAAAATCATAATCTTCTGATAAGGCCATTTTAAATATAAAGTCTGTCATATAAAATCCTAGTGGCAATCCTACTATTAAACCTATAATTGTTAACCAATTATTCTGTTTTGTAAATATTTTCTTAACTTGCTTTTCTTTGAATCCTAATACCTTTAATGTTGCAAATTGATATTGTTTTTCTGATAATGATAAAATTCCTAAGTTGTAAATGATAACCATTCCAAGAATCGCTGCAACTACAACCATTATTATGATTAATGACTTCATTGTTGATAACATATTTTCAACTCCAGCCTTTAATTCACCTAAATTTTGAATTGCTTTTGCACCTTTTAGTTCTTTAACATTATCCAAATTTTCATTAGTATAAATACTATCAGGCTTATATTCTAAATCTAATGATTCATAAAACTCACGTGTCATATTTAAACTTTGACTTTGAGGATCTCTATTCAATCCAGTTATTTTTGTTTTATGCCATGTTTCATCTCCAAATACATGCCATTCTATTTCATCATTAACTTTTAGATTTAATTTCTTAGCTAATTTTTCAGTTATATATACACCATCTGATTTTAGATCCATATATTCTCTATTGTGATTTGTATATTTTAAGTATTCAGGTGCATCATTTACAGTTAACATATTTGTTTCTTTTTTATCACCATTTTTTATTTCAATACCTAATGTTTGTGACGTATTATCACCATATTTGCTTGTTAGTTCATTTAATTCTTCTTTTGTATAATCTTCTTTTAATGTAATTTTGTAATCAAATTTACTAATTTTATTAAACTCCCAATCTAGATATCCATTCATAGAATCAAACAGACCAAAAGCACATACTAAAAGCATTGTACACCCAACTACACCTACTATTGCAGTAATACTTCTACTTTTATTTCTAATAATATCTCTTAAATTCCATTTTGTAGAAACTGATGCATTTTTTAATAGTCCTTTTGATGTTAAGTTAAATTTTGCTTTCTTAACCTTTGGCATTTGAACTCTTAAAGCTTCAGATGCTGGTTCTTTTAAAATTTTTCTGCATGATAAATATGTAATAAGTGTAGTTAACAATACAACTATTCCAGCTAATGCATATGTTGTAGGTTTAATTATTATTGAATATGTTGGCATTTCGTAATACGCCTTTTCCATATTCAAGAAAAATAATCCTAATGAATATGCTCCTGCAAATATACCTAAAACACTTGCTATAACACTTATGTAAAATCCATAGCTTACGTAATGTGCTATAATTTTTCTCTTTTTAAATCCTAAGGCTTTTAATGTTCCTATTTGTGTTCTTTGTTTTTTTACAAATCTGTTCATTGTTGTTACAACAGATAAAACCGCAATAATTAAAAATAAAGCTGTAAATACACTTGAATATGTGTCTCCTTCTTCAATTTCACTTTGATATGATTTATATGAAGCTGATGTTTCTCTATCTGTTACAGCTAGAGCTGATTTTATATTATTCTCTATGTCTGATTTTGTATCATTAATTTTACTTACATCATCAATATCAACTATTACAGATGTAAATACATAATGGTCTTCAGCTTTAAAATCAGGTACATACATATCAAACATTTCTCTATCTTCTATTCCGGCTTCTTTCATTGCACTATTTATTATATAATCTTTTGGAAATTCATTGATTGATAAGTATACATATCCAAAAGTATCATGATTAGGAAATACTTCAGTTTCGTCTTTTGTTACATATACATGATCTGGGCTTCCTACTAATCCTAATACTTTTTCTTTAAATTCATAATTATCATATTTTAAAGTAATTTCATCTCCAACTTTTATATCTTGATTTTTTGCTAAATAATAATCTACCCAAACACCGCTTTTATTTTTATCAAATCCTTCTCCATCTAATACATAAAATTTTGATATATTATTTGATTCAATAAAATTTGTTTGTAAATCAAAGTTTTTCTCTTTATACAAAGTTGTTATTGTTAATTGTCTTTCTGCATCTTTTACGTTTGAAATTGATTTAATTTTGTTTAAATCTTCATCACTAAAATTCTTTCCTGATATCCAAATGTCTTGTAAATTATTATTTGCATAATAATCATCGCTACTTTTTTGCATTCCGTCCATATATGCATGTATTCCAGCGTATACATATACACCTAAAAATACCATTAAAAAGATTGTGATGAATTGCATCTTATTTTGTTTTATATCTCTTAAAAGTTTCTTGGTTAGTTTACTCATATTACCATTTCACCTCATCAATCTTCTTTGGATTTTCATTTTTAGTTACGCTTTCAATTCCACCGTTTTTTACTCTAATTACTGTATCTGCAACCTCTGCAAATAAGTTGTTGTGAGTAACTATTATTACTGTGTTGCTTCCGTTATTCATATCACATTGTTTACGAAGTAATTTTAAAACTTCAACACCTGTTTTTGAATCTAGCGCACCTGTTGGTTCATCACATAGTAATAATGCAGGATTTTTTGAAATAGCTCTTGCGATTGAAACTCTTTGTTGTTCACCACCTGACAATTGTGTTGGGAATTTTGACATATGATTACCAAGCCCAACTTCTTTTAATGCTACTTTAGCATCAATTGGATTTTTTACTATATCTTTTACTAATTCAACATTTTCTAATACTGTTAATGTTGGTAAAATATTATAGAATTGGAATATAAAACCAATATTTTCAGCTCTATAATTTGTAAGCTCTGCTTCACTATAGTTTGAAATATCTTTTCCATCTACTATAATTTTTCCAGATGTAACTTTATCCATTCCTCCTATAATATTTAATAATGTTGATTTACCAGCTCCAGATGGCCCTAATATTACAACAAATTCTCCTTTTGCTATATTTAGGTCAATATTGTTTAGAGCTGTGTATTCTTTTTCTCCTGTTTTGTAAATTTTACTTACTCCTTTAATTTCTATTATGTTTTCCATTTTTCCTCCTTTAAATCATGAACTTTCCCTTTTTCAAAATTCTAAAATTATGGACGGAGAAAAATTTAGAATTATTGAAATTAGGAACATTCGTTTATATTAATTTATATTTATATTTTATATAAACAATTCTTAAAACATGAATTATATTTCACATTTCTTTTCTATTATAAACTTTAATTTATATAAAGTCAATAGCAATGTGAATTTTTTTTCATATTTTGATATTGATTTTGTTTCTCATTTGGTGTATAATATATTTTAATCGAAGCATTTTAAGACCGTTCTTAAATGTTTTATTTTTGAGGGGTGTAAATTTATGGGAATTTCTGATATAAGAAAACCAATTCAAAAGCGTTCAATTGAAACAAAAGAAAAAATATTAAAAGCAGGATTTGAATTGATTTGTGAAAAAGGATATCACAATACTAATACTGCTGAAATAGCAAAGGCTGCTAATGTTTCAACAGGAATTGTGTATCAATATTTTAAAGACAAGCATGATATTTTAATTGAAAGTATTCAAATATATGGTATATCTGTTCTATCGCCTATGATAGAAATTTTAGACAAAGAATTTTCAAGCAGTGATTTAGATGTTGTACTAAAAAAGATTATTAAATCGTTAATAAAGAGCCATACTATTTCTCGTTCTGCTCATAATGAAATAATGGCATTGGCTTTATCAGATGACCAAGTTGGGAAAATATTCCAAGATTCCGAAATACAGTTAACTAATAAGATAATTGATATTTTAATAAAAAATGGATTAGAATTTGATAATATGAGAGAAAAAGTTCATATAATTATTAATCTTGCTGATGATCTTTGTCATGAAGTTGTTTATCATAAACATGAATCAATAGATTACGATGCTATGATTGATGTAGCAGTTGAATGTATAAAAAATTTATTAAAATAAATAAAAAATAGCA
>CAMUZC010000087.1 GCA_947165105.1 uncultured Lachnospiraceae bacterium
AATTAATCAATAAAAAAAAATTAAATAAATAAAAATAAATAAAATATTAAAAAATTAATTAATTTTTAAAAATAATAAAATAATTTTTTTTATTAAATATTAAATAAAGCTTAAATAAGTGTTTTATTTGATTTAAAAATTAATTTTTTCTTCTTGAATCTCTAGGTCCCAAAGGAAAATCGCTTATTTCTTCATGTTTCATGTCTTCTTCATGTTTCATGTCTTCTTCATTTTTTTTTTTCTTCGAATTTCCATTGACTTGCTTTTTTTTTCTTCGAATCTCCATCGACTGGCTCTCTTTTTGATCCAGATTCTTGACTTGGACTAGCTGCTTTAATAAATGGGATATTATTATTTATTTCCGATTGATAATTTGTAGTGGTAATTCCCCCTATATCATTTACCATCTGAGTAGGTCCACTTACAACTCTGACATTTTTGCTCACACTACTCATATAATATCCTCCATTTTTATTCATTGTATTATCAATATTATTATTTAATCCTAAATCTATATTCATATTCATATTACCATTATTTTTTAATGAAGACATGAGAATATCACTACTATTCGCAACGTTTTCATTTCCACTGGATGCTGCGGCATTTTGTCCACCGCTTGCCCTGGAATTTGGCCCAAATGAATACATCATTGGATCTATATTTTGTTCAAATTGTATACCGTATGATTGAATATGTCTATTACCGATATTTGTTCTTAAATCATTTTGATTTTGATTTTGATTTACTGCATTAGACATAATATTACGTTGATTATTAACAAAATTATCTATTTCATGAGTGGCATATTGTTGAGGAAATTCACTAATAACTGCACCATAATTGGCATTACCTTGTGGCATTTGGGTTTGGGTTTGGACTTGGACTTGGGTCTGCTCAGGGGTTTCTCTTATTATTTTTTGTTCTCTTTGGTAATTGACTATATTACCGTTATCTTTTGTTATTTGTGTTTTTACTATTTTTGTTTGTTTAACCATTCCTCCCATTCCCCCTTGGGAAGTAACTTGATTTACAACATTTTGCATATTATTAATATTAGTATTGATGTTTGCATTGATGTTTCCCATAACTCGATTTAAATTATGGAAATTTAAATTTTGACCAGATATTTCTTCTACTGAGGATACTTGAGGTCTTTTCCAATTACCTTGATTTCCTTTTCCATCATTGGACATTTGCTCATTTCCTTCCTCATTTTCCTGTTCACCTTCTTCTTCTTGCCCTTGTTCTTCTCCCTCTAATTCGGCTTCTTCAGCTTCTCTTTCTTCTCCTCCTTCTTCTCCTCCTTCTTCTTCTCCTTCTCCTTCTCCTTCAACTTGCTCTTCTCCAGCATGTTCCTCACCTTCAGCGTGTTCATCTTCACCTTCAACATGTTCATCTTCACCCTCAACGTGTTCGTGTTCATCCTCACCTTCAACGTGTTCATCTTCACCTTCAACGTGTTCCTCCTCACCTTCAACATTATCTTCATTTTTACTACGTTCAATAAAGTCTCCTTCTTCAACATGATCCCCACCTACTTCTTCTTGTTGATGTTCTTCATCATCATGGTCAATTTGATGTACTTCTTCTTTTCCTTGTAAATTATCTTCTTCATTGACATGCCCTTCTACAGATTCTTCTCCTTTAGTAGCTTCTTGTTTTTGAACATCACCTCCTTCATCATGTATTTCATTTTCTTGTACTTGAATAACTTCTTTATCTTCTCCTTCTGCTTCTGCTTCTGCTTCTGCTTCTCTATCTCTATCTACTTCTTCTTCTTCTTCATTATGTTCACTATGCATTTGTTGTTGTTGTTCTTCTTCATCTCTTAATTTGGGTTCAACCAATGGGGATTCGGTTTCAGCTTTTAATTGTGGCTCCTGTGGCTTTTCATGATCTTCATCTTCTATTTTCTCTTTAGGTTGTTCATCTTGGGGAGTCTCATCTTGTCGTGGTGAATCAACTTCATCTTGACTATCTCTTTTTTTTAAAGCAAGATATCTTATATTATTTTGCTCCTGATGGTCCTGAGAATCTTCAGACAAACCCTTTGAATATGTTATTTCTTTAACTACTAATCTCGGTTGTCGTGCGTCCCCTACGTCTTCTTCTCCTACTCTTTGTTCTTGTACCTCTTGTTTATTTATATTAGCATCTACATCAAGGGGCTGGTCTTTGCTTTCAATTTTATTTGTTCCTTTTTGTTCTATATCTTGACTATCTTTTCTTTCTGGTCCATCCTGAGATTTTCTTATTTCTTCATTGTGTTCTACTTCTTCACTGTTCTCTTGCTTATTAGTGCTATCTTTTGCATAGAAATATTGTTCTTGAGTTTGAATTGTATGTGTTTGTGTCTGCGTCTGCGTCTGGGTTTGGACCTGAGGTTGAGTTTGTTCTTTGTAAATATTTTGGACTCTTCTATATTGTCCATCTGGTTGTTGTTGTATACTTTGTTGATTAACTTTGATTTGTCTTCGTTCACTATGATAAGTATTATATGCATTATTTTGATTTTGATTTTGATCTTGAATTTGATTTTCCATCTCTCCTTCTCCTTCTCCTTCTCCCTCTCCCTCTTGATCTTCCTCTTCTCCTTCTTCTTGTTGTTCACTTTCTTTATATTCATATTCAATATGTTGGCCTTTGCCAATATGTTCATTAATACTATCTGTTATTTCCTCTTTATAAATATATTTTATTTTTCTTTGTTGATTCTGGTCTTTATCCTCCGGTTGATCATGCATTTCTTGTTCATCCTCTACTTGTTCTTGTTCTTGCTCATGTTCTTGATCATGTTCTTCATCATGTTCTTGTTCTTGATCTTGTTCTTGTTCTTGTTCTTGTTGTTGCTCTTGTTCAGCTTCAGCTTCAGCTTCGGCGTTTTGCATAACATTTTGTGATCTTTTTTGAGTTGTTGTTGTAGTCATTTCTTTATAATAGTATCCACCTTTTCTTAAATTTTTCAAATCTTGCATACCTTTCATTTCTCGTTCACGCTCTAAAATTTCTTCTCTATTTCTGCTTTCTTTTGATTCTATTTCATTATCATGCTCAAAAGGTTCATATGTTATTTTTCGGTGACTATCTTCACCCATTCCCATTCCCATTCCTCTTCCTACACCTGATGATGATGATGAATTATAATAATACACTTTTTTTTGAAGAGGTTCATTATTAATTTGTCTTTGGATTTCTTTTTTTCTATAATAAGACATTTTTCCATCTTGTCCTTGACTGGATCCACTTTGTTCTACAGTTCTAGAAACATTTTTTGTTACATTTATTTGAATTTTATTAAATCTTTTTCTAGTATTTTGTTGGTCGTTAACGAACTTTTGGTAATTTTCATCAAGTCCTTCAAAAGTTTCGACTCTTCTTGGATATTGTCCACTTATATCATTTATAATAATTTTTTGTCCATTTATTTTTATACTTTCATGTACCAATTCTTTATATTGATTAAATTGTCCTTCATGTTTTTTAATTTTATTTAATATATCATATTCTGAACTTACCGATTCTTCGGTATAATCAGGTACCTTTCTTATATTTGCTCTTATAGGTCTAGAATAATTTTCTTCAACAATATTATAATCATCATTAATTAATATTTCTTCTGCTTCATTTTCAATATGTACCTCATTTTCTTTAGATAAAACGAAATTTGGTGGTTTTTTAACGCTTCTATCAATTTCTAATGTATAATCATTTTCAAGTTTATTAGATTTATTCCAATCTGTTTCTTTTCCTTTTAAAATAACGGGTGGTACTCTTTGTCTTGATAAAGGTGGTTTTCTACCTTTTCTTTTAGGCATATTAATATTAACATCTTTTCTTACTTTTATCATTTTATTCCAATCTTTTGGTTTATAACTTTGTTTTATCGAAATTTTTTCTACATGACTCGAAGATAAAGTTGGTCTTGGTTTTTTTTCTATGGTGAACGGTCTACCACTCATAGGGAGCGTATATTCATTCCAATCTACTATTTTCGGATACTCCGCCTCATATGAGTATTTATCATTCGAATCTAACACAGTTTCATTATTCTCATATTTATTTTTTTCGGGTGGCTCTTCTACTTCTACTTTTGGCTTTTCTACACCTTTGTAATTATATCTTTTATTTTGAATTTTTAATCCGTCTTTAAATGTCCTACCTGTTTCTTTTAATTCTAAGTCGAAATTTTCTATATCTAAATCTTGTGTTTCGGTTTCACTTATATTTTCATCAGTTTCTTGTTTTTTAACAACTTTTTTAAGTACTTTTTTAATAACTTGTTTCTTTTTTTTTTCTTTTTTCTTTTTCTTTTTTACAACTTCTTTTACTTCAACTTCTTCTTCTTGTTCTTCTTCCTGTTCTTCCTCTTGTTCTTCCTCTTGTTCTTCTTCTTCTTGTTGCTTTTCTACACCTTCAATATTCATTTTAGTTGTTTTAATTGCTTGATTAAGATCATTCCATTTTGGCTTATAAAGCCCTATAACGTTCATTTTTGTTGTTAAAACTTGTTGGTTCATTCTATTAAAGTTTTTCTCTCCATATACTTTCATTTCAGTATTTTCGATACTAAAAGGCTCCCATGCTCTACGCCTTCTTTCATTATTTATACCAAAATCAGAATGTTCCACGGAATATGATCTTGGTTTTTCTTCTACAATTCTTTTTTGACAATATAATTCTTCTTTTCTATCAATGTTTAATTCTCCAAAATGTGGTACTATTGTATCATAAGCTTTTTTGAAGTTTAAAGCTTCGATATTTTCGGGGCATATTGCCATTAATTTTTTAAGTCTTTCTGCTTCTTTTAAAGCTCTTCTTTCTTCTTCATAATTTTTTCCATAGATTTCCAAGCCTAAAGTATAATCAATTTCATTGGGTTGAATTGGTAATAAAATTTGTACTGGTTTTGGTTCTTGGATTACCTGCATATCTTGGACACTTTGAGCGATTAATTTTGGTTTTTCTTCGGCCAATATTTGTAAACTTTCGTTATTTTGTCCTACACATTTCGTACCCCATTGAATATTTGTATTATTTTTATACATTCTTTGTCTAACAAATCTACTATCTGAAGAATGTGATCTATTTGTATTTGATTTATATTCGTATGTGTGTTTATTATATTTATATATATCATTTTTAGATCTAGAAGATGCTCTATTACCTTCTTTAGAACTAGAATCATAATAAGTATAATTTTCTACACGTTTAACATTTGTACTTCCTTCCATATCATGCATATCATGCATATCACGCATATCATGATCCCCGCATGTGCATATATTTGCTTCGAATCTTCTACCTGTTTCAGTTGAATTTATATCTCTTTCCTCACTTATTTGCAATCTTGGATTATGAGGTGATACATATGTAATTATTTTTTTATTTGTCTCTATTGTTGATTTTACCACTTTCCCGTTATGCCCACCTGACTGTCTACTGACTTGATGATATGTTCTCGAATTTTGGTTCATATTATTATTGCTAGAAGAGTAATTTGATGAAGATACAATTTTTTGTTGTTTTTTTAATTGATAATTATAATTTGCTTTTCCTGATGAATTTCTCATATTTTCTTCTCCTAAATGTTCACACTCACAAGTACAAAAATTTTGGTCATCTTTTTCTGGGCATGTACATGGTACATCATTATGCTCTAATTTGTCGTTACTCTGGTCACACGTGCAATATTGGTTTTGAACTTTATGTGTCCTATTTTGTTCGACACGTCTTTGAGATATAATTTTAGAGTTGGAATTTTGATTATTTGATGAATATCTGGAATTAGATTGTTGATTTAGGGTGTTATACGGGCTTTCCGTTATATTTTTTTTGGAAGTTGTTTTTTGATTATAATATTCGTATGATTCCGTATTCATAGATTGGCTAGTTTTTACTGGGGCCATCTCTTTTTTGTTAATTGATTCAGTGGAAATAGTTGTGGTATTTTTGTTTTTTAAATTTCTTTCCCTTCTTGACATTATTTTTATTGATTAATATAAATTAATTAATTAAATGATTTAATCTTTAATGAATATTTATTATTTATTATTATTATTTAAT
>CAMUZC010000088.1 GCA_947165105.1 uncultured Lachnospiraceae bacterium
AGAAGCATTTCTGCTTCTTAAATTTTCAATCCTAACTTTATTAATGTGAATATTATAGCAACCGAAGAAGTAATTACCGCACCTATTACTGCCCTTGATATCCATTTAGAATTATCACGAATTTCGTCAAGTTCTTTCCTTTGCTGTTCGTCTTTCGTTTTTAATTCTATAATATCCTTTTTCATATCATCTGTAATATCAGTTAAATCTTTAATATCCTTCTTAACTGCAACAATTTCTTCAAGTTTTACCTCAATGCGGGTAAGTCGTTGCACTACTTCACTTAATAAACGTTCGTCCATTCTTTTACCACCATCATCACTCATTATTTTCTACTCCTTCTTCAATTTTCACACTTTCCTCGTTCCTTTTTATAATTATTTCTGCTTCTTCATCAGTAATATCTTTATAATCATCTGGATTAATATTTTTTCCACAGATTCTTTTATAAACATCAGTTTCTTCAAGGTCTGTCAAATATGTATTTTTTGGTATTAATTCTATATAAGTTCCATTATCTATTGTGTCCATATCGTATTTCACCTTTCGCTATTATGCACTTGCTAACAAATAGCCTTTATCAGTTATAATCGCTTTTTGGTCTTCTGTTAATTGACTATATATTGCTGATGGAATTTTTACAGTTGCATTTGTTCTTGTTGTGCTTCCTAATGAATTAAAAAATGCTATCCATTTATCTAATGCCATTCCACTCATATAACGACAATCTAATGTAGTTACAGATGTTGATGAATAATTCGTCAATCCACCTTTTACTGTAAGTTCTTTTATTGCAGCTGAAGTTAAACTTCCAAAATAAAAAGTTCCACTTCCATATAAATTACTAATCGGAAAATCTTTAATTTTTACTTCAGATTTATCTCCATAAAAATTAAAATAATCGTTTCCGCTAAAATTAATTCCTTTAACATTGAAATTTTCAAAATCTAATATAATCTTCATTTTTGCAGATGTAGAATTTTTTACGCCCATATATGTAAATATTCTACTACCACTAAACACTGTATTTGTATTATTCCATACGGGTTTAAAAATTATTTCTCTATCTGAATCCGTAGTGCTTAAATTATTAAACAAATATGATAAATCAGGAAGTATTGTATTTGATAATAAAACTTTTTCCACGATATTAAAAATTTTTTGTGCTTGTTCTGATGTTGCACCACTTACAAAATAAGCAAAATATCTTAAATCTACTATCATTCCAGTTCTATCTGCATTATAAATATTATCTAAATTATTTAAAAATCTTCCTCCTTGAGTAGCAGTATTTGAATCTGAATTACCTAAAAGATGATTTAAATTTACACCATCAAAAGGATTTCCGCCGCCGCCGTGTGGTATCTGGTCTAAATAAGTCCTTGCTTGGTCAACGGTAGTTCCAGCAGGAACAGTAACACCATTATCTTCACAATAATCCCAAACATCATCAACGCCGTTTTTAATCCTTTTAATTTCCTGTGCTATTGTTCCCATATCAAATTGCCTCCAATGCTGTTTGAATATCACCAAGAATACTATCTATTTCAGTTTTTGAATAGGTTTCTGATTTTGTGTAATAATTCGTCATATCAGGTAAATCGCTTGTATTTGCTTTTCCATTAAGTAAATTATCAACTTCTGTTTTTGTGTAAGTCGTTGATTTATCTGCTTTTCCTAATAATGCTAAATCTACTGAATCTGATAAAGTTCCAAGTTCTGTTTCTGTTGCAAATCCGCTTACGTCTGGAATTAAATTATTAACTTCTGTTTTTGTATAAGTGTCTGTTTTATCTGCCTTATCAGCAAGCCCGCTTGTAAGTTCTTGTTTTGTAGCAAGTCCAGAAATATCAGGAATATCACTAACATCTGCCTTGTCATCAAGAAGATTGTCCACTTCTGTTTTTGTATAATAATCATTAAGGTCAATTTCTTCTTCAACCTGTCTAACGATTTCTGCAAGTTGTTCTTCTGTAATAGTCCAGTGGTCAATTTCATACTGTAATTCTGCTAATTTTTCCAGAATTTCTGCAATAATATCGTGATAAGGTTGTGGTTCTACTGGTTCATACATTTCACGGGCAAGAACATCTAAAACTGCACAATTTTCTGTCTGTCCTTTTTCAATAGTTTTATAAACACAATAGATTAAAATATCGCCAGCAGTCTGCAAAAATTGGTCAGGAACAGAAACGATAAAATCGCCCTGTTCATTTTTCTGACCAAGTGAATCTATTTGCTGACCGTTTTTGATAAATTGGAAAACTAAATAATCTTCGTCGTAATCTAAACCGCTTATAATAACTGTCTGACCGTAGTCATATTGTACAAAACCTTTTTTTTCAGTTTTAAATTTTCCATTTTCAAAAATTATTTTCATAGTTTTGTTTCCTTTTTATTTAAACTTTCTAACAATAGTATGATTTTTTTAGTTGTCAGTAATCGTTTCAACCAGTTCAAATTTAAATGTCTGACCAGAAGAAATTGATACATTTTCAAATTCAGCCGTTCCAGAACATAGCCAGTTAATAAAACCATAATCATTAACAAGACCAGTTTCTTTATCAAATAAAGGACCTATACTACTATTAGCACCCGAAATTGAAACAGTTGGAATGCAAGCAATTTTATATAAATTCTTTCTATAATTATTATTTAAGAAATCGCCGATATTTGAAGTCGTTTCAAGTGTAAGACTTAAAGTTTCAGGCTGTTGTAAAAGGTCCGCTATATTGTAAGAATATAGTGAAGTAGTATTTGTAAGTTGATAACCACCACCAAGATAAATTTTATTTTCGTCAGCACCAACTGCATAAAATCTATAAGGCGTTCTATCATTTAAATAAACAGAAGGCGTAATATTATTTTGGTCTAAAACAATTACTTCTGGTTCTGAAATTGTTGTAATACCTGTATATTGAAGTGTTGATAAATCAACTGTAAAATTATCGGTTTTAACAAATCCATCAACTGATTCAAAATCTTCTTTGCTGATTATTTGATAATTTAAACGTCCTTCAAAACTTGCAGAAGCAGGAACTTCTTCAAATTTCTTTGTTGACATATTGTAATAAATATCACAATTTGAAGGCTTAAATGGATATTCTGAATAAGGTGTGTTTGGATTGTTATATTGTCCAACACGAATTGCTTTATATAAAACCCATTCATTTACAAAAATATAATCATCATTTTGTGTGTAACTTTCGCCGTTTGTACTTCCGTAGTGATAATTACTACAAACAAATAAACAATTCCAAGTGTCGTAACTAATATCAACGCCGCCAACAGTTTGTGTTTCTGTCTGTTTATCTACTTCAAATAAATCATATGGGCTACCACTTCCACCAGTTCCGCCAGTGTATGCATTCAAACAAGTATCACTTACCCTAACAGTTCCAAGTGTTCTTCTTTCATCGTTTCCAAATCTGTCACGCATTTCAAGATTAGAAGAACCATCAAGCCCCCATTTTGCTTTTTCAAGATTTATTCTTTCAAAAAGTACAGGATAAATAAGGACGCCAGTTCTATTTGTTGAAATAAGTTCGCCTTCTTTACCAAGTCCAAAAAGATTATATGTTTCATTATCTTTTATATAATGTGCTGCGTCTAAACCAGCAAGACCAGCAAGACCGCCAATAGGTGTAGTATAAAAGTTTTTATCAGAATTTCTTATAATATTTTCACAAACTATTCCAACTTTTCCGACTGTACCACTGTAATTGCTGTATTGTGTGCCACGATATCCACGCCATAAAAAACTGGAATTTTTTGGAATTTTTTCAAGATTTTCATTACTCATTACAATTCCATTGGTTAAATAACCAGAAAGCGTGTTAGCATTTGACGGATAAGGTTGACCGCCGAAATCATTTATTCTTCTGTGTCTTTTATTAAAACAAGTATCTAAAACTTCATTAAAGGAAATATCTGCTAAATATTCATCAGAACCTACTGTAAGTTTTAACTGATATTTATGATTAGTCATAGAAATTTCCCCCTGTATTTACAATCCTAAAAGTATATTTGATTGGTTTGTTTAATGTCTTTATAAAAGGTTTTGAAAGTGTTTCACTAATTGATAAACAATAAGGACAAGTAACCCACTGAAATGATATTTGAACAGCACCACTGCCCGAAATTTTTGTTCTTAACATCATACCTTTATAATAAAAGCCCCAATCTTGGTTATTTTCTTTTTTCATATATGCAATATTATTTTTAACAGTCCAGTTGCTTGAAATAGCAGTTCCGCAGCCGCTTTTTATAAGTGGTTGATATGTTCTCGCTGGAAAATCTGCACTCCAATCTGTTTCACTTCCATCTGTATCAATAAAATGCGTTTCAAGTGCTGTTATATTTGTACTATCTTGCAGGTCAATCAAACACATATAAACGCCGCTTATTTCTTGTTCGTGTTCTGTTCTTACTGTATAAAGCGGAAAAGCAAATTTGCCGTTATAAAATAAAGCAGGTCTGCTATTATATCCAAAACGACTATTAAAATAATTCCAGTTCATATTTGACGCCCAACTTACTTCATTTGGTAAAATCATTTTATGAACTACTGTTTGTGTCATATCTTCAATGTCTATTAGTAAAGTATTAAAAACTTTTTCTGTTTTTGTCGTATAAACTAAGACATATTTCTTATTTACTTCATCAATTCCGTAATAAAGCATTGCTTCTTTATACATATCTGTTACAGGATTCCAGTTTCCGTGACCGTCTGGAATTGTTATTAAATCACCTATATCAACAGAAAGAACTTCATTAAGATAAAAATAAGAAGCAGCCCCGCCGATTCTGAAATTTCTAAAATTGTGATTCCATTTACAGAAAACAGCCGACCATTCATTATTTGCATATTTAATATCAAATGTTATTAATGTTCCGTTTTCATAGTCCACATCTAAAATACGTGAATATTGTGTTAATATATCACTTGCAGAAAAACTAAATGTTTGATTTGTTCCGTAAATATCAGAACCAGAAGTAAGACTGTAAGCGTTTGAAAATCGTGGGTCTATAAAATTTTTATTAGCAAGGCAAACAGAAGAAACTTGTCCAGAAAATTCTTCTAATCCAAAAGCATAAGTTTGCTTATATCCTGGATTTCCGTTTTTGTCTTCATATTCTTCTCTTTCGCCTTCTTGTAATTTACGCATATAAGTAATGTTTACATCATCTGCTATAAATTCATTGCTTTTATTATCCTTGTCTAAAAGAACAATAGTTTCAACCTGATTACTTTGTTTTAATGCTATATCTTGCGTAATATCAGTGTCTAAATTTCCGCAGCTTTGAATGTTTTCAATATATTTTGTTTTAGCCATTGTCTTCCTCCTCTGCATACGGGTCATCTGTACCGATAAGATAGTTATTTAGTGTATTGTCCCTGTTATAGTATGGAATTTGTTCATCAAAAACGTTATCTACTATAAATCTACCGTTTCCTGTCATTGTTGCCATAACATCAGCACGAATGTCACCTATTGCAATAGTTCCAACAGCGTCATCTGATTGAATATCAACTGCATAAGTACTAAGCCAATTTTCTTGTGGGTCTAAAAAGAAACAATAAAACTCAATTGTGTTATATCCTTCGTGAATCTTGTGTTTTGGTTTAAATGTTTCGTCTTCACCATCAACAGAATAAATTAACTGAATCGTTCCTTCTGTCGTGCAATTAATACAAGCCTGACCGTGTAAAACAATTACGTCAGCACTTCCATTTGCATAATCAATTGATGTTACATTCTGTCTTGTACTTCCTACGTTATAACTTTCAATATTTTCAAAAGTTTCTATGTAAGTTCCGTTATTCTTTGCATAAGCACTTGCTGAATTTGCAGCACTTGAAGCGTCTGATTTTTTATTTCGTTTTGCTAAAAATATGCTTTCGCCAACGCCAGTAATTTCCGAAGATGAATGAAAAGTAAAAGAAAACGAAGTTATGA
>CAMUZC010000089.1 GCA_947165105.1 uncultured Lachnospiraceae bacterium
CTTATTTATTCTCTTTATATTTTTGTACCATTTCATTATAGCATTCTCTACAAACTGGTATATAATCAGAATCTCCAATTTCAATATCACCAGATTTTGTATCACCTTTGTAAAAGCTAAAAATAGCATTATCTCTTTTGCAAATATCACAGATAGATGTCATTGTTGTTACATGGTCAGAAACACAAAGTAAATCTCCCATTTTACCAAAAGGCTTTTTCTCTGCTGTTAAATTTAAACCTGCAATATAAAACTTTTTTCCTTCTTGTGCTAAATCTTCTATTACTTTAACATCGCCATTTAAAAATTGAAATTCATCTATTATATATACATCTGCATCATAGTCTTTTAATTCATCTATATTATCTATGTTTACAGCTTTTAATTTATTACCATTTCTATCTTGAACATAGTCTTTTGAAAATCTTGTATCTATACCAGGTTTAAAAATCTGTATTGTTTTTCCTGCTATCATTTGTCTTTTGGCCTCTTGTAATATTACGTGACTTTTACCACATTTCATTGGCCCAGTATATACGTTTATATCTCCCATTTTATCCTCTTAAGTCCCCTTTGAAAAAAAATATTTTGCGTTCAATTTTTATTATATCAGTACGTGTATTTTTATGCAATATTTTGTCGAATTTTTTTTAAGATTTTGCAATGGTAAAAACTCCCACATAACTTGCTCCAGCTTTTTTCAAGTTTTTAGAACATTCATTAACCGTTGCTCCTGTTGTGAAAACATCATCAAAAATTGCTACTTTTTTTCCCCTTATCAAATTCGCATTTTTTCCTAAACAAAACGCCTCTTTTATATTTCTAACTCTATCTAATTTATCCAAACTACTTTGAGCTACAATGTTTTTGTTCTTAATTAGAACATTATTGCTGTAGGCTTTTCCACAGATTTTCCCGAAATTCTTTTGCAATAAGTTCACTTTGATTATAGCCCCTTTGTTTTAATCTCCTTTTATGAATTGGAACACTTATAATATAATCATATTTATCAATAAATCTTTTTATTAAAATTTCATCATCAGCTAATAATTGGGCATAGCTTTTATACATATATGATTTTTCGTCGAATTTATAATTCAAAATAAATTCTCTTATTTCTTTCTCATATTTGAACATATAAAAATGCTCATCGAAATATACCGGAGCATTTTCATAATTATCGATAATGCTTAATTTTATAGAATATAATTTATTTTTACACTTTTCACATAAGTATTTTCTATCAATCTCATTACAAAACCCACATACTGGTGGAAATATTAAATCTAATATTACATCTTTAATTTTCATAATATTTTTTCCTCCTTTTAGCGCATAAAGACAGAGGTAATCTTAACACAAATTAAGTTTGTTTAAATTTGTGTTAAAATTATCTCTGTCCCCCATATTAAAAAAATCTATTATCTTTCCATGTTTTAAGCTTAAACTCAAGCCCCGTGTTTCTTTTCTTACAATCTGTGTTTCCAACCATAAATTCAATTACACTAGAATATCCAACCATAATAAGCATTTTCTTTGCTCTTGTCATTCCAGTATATAATAAATTCCTTGTTAGTAACATTGGTGCGGATGGCGATATTGGCATTATTACAACATCAAATTCACTTCCGCTGTGCCTTATGAACTGTTATTGCATACGCATGTTCCAATTGATCTAGTTCAGCATACTGATACCATACAACTTTATCATCATCAAATTTAACCTTTATTTGTTTTTCTAGATCATCAATTTTAGTAATTGTACCTAGTTCCCCATTAAAAACACCTGTACCATTTTCTATGTCTTTCTCCCAATAGATATCATAATTGTTTTTTACCTGCATCACCTTATCTCCAACTCTAAAAATGGTTCCAAGCACATTCTTTTCAGCCTTTTTTTCACTGTGTGGATTTAAGTTTTCTTGCAATGCTCTATTTAAATCTTTTGTTCCAAGCAATCCCTTTTTCGTGGGTGTAATTACTTGTATATTTTTGAAAAAATCATAGTCTCCCATTTTTTTCAATCTTCCACTGCATAAAGAAATTACTTGATCTAAGATTTTTTCTTGATTGGTTTCTTTTATAAAGAAAAAATCTTCATTCAATTCTTCCTCTGAATCTTCTTTTCTTACAAAAGTTTCTCCATTGTTAATTCTATGCGAATTCAAAATTATTTTACTTTTAGCTGCCTGTCTAAAAATTTTATTTAGTGTAATTGTTGTTATTTGTTCTGAATTGATTAAATCTTCAAGAACATTTCCAGGTCCAACTGATGGAAGTTGATCAACATCTCCTACCAATATTAGTTTGGTTCCTTGATATAAAGCTTTAACTAAATAGTTCATTAAAAACACATCTACCATTGACATCTCGTCAATTATTACAACATCTGCATCTAATGGTGCTATGTCAAAATTAACGTTTGGAAAATTACCTTCATCTTCTATTTTTCCAATTTCTAGAAGTCTATGTAACGTCTTGGCTTCTTCCCCTGTTGTTTCAGTCATTCTCTTAGCAGCTCTTCCTGTTGGCGCACATAGTACTGCTTTTTTCTTGTGTTTTTTATAAAGCTCAATTATAGTTTTAATTATTGTTGTTTTTCCTGTACCAGGTCCTCCTGTTATTATACATACATTATTATTATTTACCGCTTCTATTGCTTCTTTTTGCTTTTCTGACAAAAATATATTTGTTTTCTTTTCTATTTCTTTTATTTCCTTGTTAAGATGAGATATTTTTTTCATATTCTTTGCTTTATCTAATGTTAATAATTTTCCTGCTATATTTTCCTCAACTTCATAATAGTAATATAGATAAACCCATGTATTTCCGTCTCTTTCTTCAATATAAACCTCTTGTTTTGCTTTCATATTTATAATAGCATTTTCAATATCTTCATTTTCAACATTAAGCAAGTTTCTTACAAAATCATATAAATTATCTTCTGTAACTGCACAATGTCCATTATATGTTGCTCTTATAAGTGCATATTTAATTCCGCTTCTAATTCTTTTTTCGTTATTTAATGCCACACCCATTTCTAATGCCATTTTATCAATCAACTTGAAATCAACATTATTTGCTACATCGATTAATACATATGGATTTGCTTCAATCTCCTCAATTGCATTTACACCTAATGCTTTATAAACATTCTTAGAATTCTGAACACCAATTCCGAACTTTTCTAAGAAACCTACAATTTGCCATAACTCCCAATTTTCATTAAACTGAGCTGCAATCTCAAGTCCTTTATTTCTAGTAATTCCTTTAACATTACCTAGTTTTTCTGGTTCAAATTTTAGAACATACAAAGTTTCATCTCCAAAGTAATCTACAATTCTTTTAGCTGTTGCAGGACCCACACCTTTAATTGTTCCGTTTCCTAAATATCTTTCTAAGCTATCCAACGTTTCAGGCATTATTTTTTCGAATGTTTCTATCTTGAACTGCCTACCGTACTCTGGGTGTTCTACATATTTACCTTCAAGTTTTAATGAATCTCCTATCGTTATGAATGGTAAGTATCCTACAACTGTAAGTTCTTCAAATTCTGTTTCCATAACAGCTATTGTGTAACTATTTATTTCATTTTGAAAAATTATTTCCTTAATCTCACCTTTTAGTTCCACCTGTTTTTGCTCCTTTTATTAATTGTCTTTGATAGTTAGTTTATCATATTTAAATATAAAAGTCTATTAGATTTTCATTTAATTTATGGCAATATTCTTTATTAATCTTGAAATATTTAAGGATTTATGTTAAACTATAGTTATTAAATTTATATTAGGAGGCTGTCTAAAATGGATGTACGCACTTTTAAATTCAACTCAGTTGATAAGCTTTCCAAAGCCAAAGGGTATTTAGAAATAAATTATCCATATCTTGCTGTGTTGGATGACATTAATAATTTAACCTTGGCTGTTGAATTAAGAAATTCTGTAATATTCGATACCCGAATTGAAGCAAGCCTTAAGTTATATGATGGAGTGCTTGTTTCGGAATGATTGAATATTCTGTCTTTTTTAATTATTCTGACCAGATTATAATCTGGTCATTTTTCTTTTTTTGCTTTAATTATAACAATTATACATTTATTCAATAAGCATTAATTTCATAACATTTTATTCACCAAAATTACGACTCTACCATATTATACATTAAGAGGTGATTTACCCTATGATGGATTTCTTAGCTAACTGTGTATTATGGGTATGTGCCATATATGGAATAATTGAAATTATAAAAAATATTTTTTATATCAAAGCATGCAATAGTATTAATCCTAATGGAATTCATTTAATCGTTGCAGTTAAAAATCAAGAAGATAAAATTGAGGGATTTTTACGTTCTTTGAATTTTAGATTATTGTATGGAAAAGAAGATAATATTGAAGATATAATTGTTTTAGACTTAAATTCTAGTGATAATACTAAGCATATTGTTGGTAATTTTGCAAATGATTGCTCTAATGTTAAGATTGTTGATTGGTGCGAGTTTGAAGAATTGTTTAATCCTAAATAACAGTTTTATTGTTTTGGCATTCAGTATGTTTATTATATTCATTTTGAAAATCTTTTTTGACAAAAGAGCAGTTTTTTGTCGTATTTTGTTGACCAATTAGCATTTTTATGTTATATTTGCTACATACCATTTCAAGTAGATGGTAAATTTTATATTTTAGGAGGGTTCCTCTATGTCCACATCAATGTTTAATGCACCTACCCCTTTCTGTTTCAAAAACAAAAAAGCAGCTTCAGCTGCAGAATCAGCATTAATCCAGAAATTCGACGGTATAAACGCTTATGCAACCGAAAGAACATTATTTGTTTTTGAGCATAAGTCCATACTGTTCCGTAGTGCAGTCGAAGACTTTATAAAGTCTCTCGGTGGACGCCGTCACACGGACTAATCTCAGGAACTCTAAATAGAAAAGCTGGAACTTTTAACCAAGTTCCAGCTTTTCACTTTATTTAACTATTTTCATTTTGTTCAATTTTTTTAGTAATCATTTTCAAGGCTTTTTGTCTTTCAACCATCACAACATGTCCACATCCTTGACATTTCAATTTAAAATCTACTCCTACACGTGTTATCTCCCATAATTTACTTCCACATGGATGTTGTTTTTTTGTTCTAACTATATCTCCTATATTATAGTCCAATTTTATCACATCTCTTTCTTTTTAAATTTGGACATTACAAAAGAGAACCGTCTCTTATGAGCCTTTGTCCAAATTTAAAATTAGCTTAATCTTTCAACAACTGTTTCTTTTCCTAAAACTTGCATAATTTCATACAAATCAGGAGTATTTTGTCTTCCTGTTAAAGTAACACGAATTACAGTGCTTATATCTCCAACGTGTCCTGGCCAATTTTCTGGGTTTGCTTTGAATTCTTTAACCTCTCTTGCAAATCCAACCTCTTCAGCTAGGTCTTTCATTTTGTCAAACCATGTTTGTTTATCATCATTTATGTCAAAATATTTTTCTACATATAGTTTTGTAATTTTTTTGATTTCATCTTTATCAGTTACTTTTGCATATTCGAATTCAGCATTTTTATCAAATTTATCATTATACATATATGAAATTGTATTCTTTAATTCAGACCATTTTGATAAATCTTTTCTTGGTTTTGCGTTTCCTCTTTCAATTCCAAGAACTTTTAATGAATAATCTTTGTCCGCTGATAACATGCTAGCTAGTTCACTATCAAATTCATTAGCCCATGCGATTGCTTCATCATAAACCCTTTCAGCTGAATATTTTGAAATTACATTTTTTGATACGTCTAATAATTTTACCATATCAAATAATGCTCCACTTACACTCATTTTGTTTAATTGAAAATCAAATTCATCTATTGATTTATCTGGATTTGCTCTTCTCCAATTCTCGAATGTTGAGTTTGCTATGTTTAGTAAGTATTCTTTTACTGATTGTGATGGGATACCT
>CAMUZC010000090.1 GCA_947165105.1 uncultured Lachnospiraceae bacterium
GAACTGCAAAAAACGGTCAAATTGAACTTCAAGGAGACCACAAAACCAAAGTTAAAGAAGTTTTATCCAGCATGGGCTTTTCATCTGAGACAATTACATTTTAAACATTAATAACATTATTAATAATACCATCATTTCCTCTTACACTTTGTTCATTTGGATTAATTTCCCAACTTCCATCAATAATATATTTATAAAAATATTTCCCTTTTTTAACTTTTAATGTACAGGTCCATTTTCCCATTGTTGGATTATAGGTAAGTGGATGTTTTTCTTTCCAATCATCAAAAGACCCACTAACAAAAACAGTTTTAGGATTTCTATTATTAAATTTATAACTAAAAGTAATATTTGGTTCATTGCTATACATTCCAGATGCCCCTCCTGAATTATTATAAATATATTGTGGTATATTACTAGATGTTCTATTTTGATAATCAGGTAAATAATTCATTTTTGCTTCTTCAGGGTTGAAATTAGTTGTACTATTTATAGCATTATTTTTTGCTTCTTTTACATTGAAATATATTTTATTTTTAAGCCTATAAAATTCCCTACACCAGGCTCTACTAACATCAGCAACATCGATAGCACTATTAAAAGCATTTTTTCTACATATTTCATATTTTTCTTTATTTCTAAATAAATTAAGTGCTCTTTTCATCGCTTCGACTAAATCTCTTCCATTATAATAATCAAAAGTTAATCCGTTACCTGAATTATTATCCCATCTGAATTCAAAAACTGTATCTTTTAATCCTCCTGTTCTAAAAGCTATAACTGGAGTACCTGCGATGAAAAATTCATGTTGGACTATACCACCTGGTTCAAATAGAGAAGGCATTAATCCAAAATCACTACCTTTATTTATCTTAGGACCATCAGTGAAAAATTCGTTAGGATCAGCCCAGAATGCATAGGGGTATTTCCCTTTTAGATGATACATTTTATTCACACAGGCACCTACATAGGGGTCTCTTCGATCCCCCATCCCTCCTACTAAAATATTTATTTTTCCTCCTGTTATTCTTATCATTTCTTCAACTACATCTAAAATTAATAAAACACCTTTCTGTTGGGTGATTCTTCCTACAAAAGCAAATATTGGTACACTATAATCAGCATCACCATATCCAAAATATTTTTGTTGAATATATCTTTTGCATTCTGGCCTACTTAAACCACATTTTTCATTTAATTGTTTAAGTCTTTTTTCTTTAAAAATACCGTTTGGATAAGAAAACGGTTGTGGTTTTTGATTCAAGAAATAATTTAAAGGTGATGAACTTCTCAAATCATCTTTATATGAATTGGATACAGTGGCCCATTGATCAGACATCATTATAGCACATCTTGATGGATTTATAACTTTTTGTTTCCATGAAAAATCTATTATCCAATTAGGATCAAATTGATAAATACCATCAAGATTTCCTTCTTGAGGTGATGGATATAATCTTCCTTCATATGTAGGTTCTAAATTGTGACATATATGCATAAATGTAGTACCTCTAAAAGTATCGCCGAAAGAGCCATTTTTGGCATATGCTGGGGTTAAACCGGTGAACCAATCATTAGTTAGAACTATTGATGGAATTATTTGTAAATCGCATAAAAGTTGTAATGAAGCCTTGGCAAAACAGGCAATTTCTCTTACAGTCATAGCAGGACCAAAATCAGGATAAGGCCTAGGGAAAATATTTGCATTATGTAAAAAGTAGTATTTTATACCTCCGTTACCTGTTCCATAATGTACACCAAATTCATATCTATTATCTAAATTAATTCCTACATTTCTTATATAATGAATATTAAAAGGGTCATTTGAAAGATAATTGGTAGCCCCTTTTCTATTTTGGTTATAATAAGGTGATATCATTATTACTTCTTGTCCTATAGAAGTAAGTCCTTGACTTAATTCATCAACCATAATACCCAATCCCCCAACTGTAGACCATCTTCCTAATTCAGGTGTAACGAAGCATATAGGTCCTATAACATTTGAATTAAAAATATTTTCAGCTTCTTGGGCCATTTTTAAATTTTGGGGAGAAAGCATCATATTTTTAGTATTTGCCAATCTGTAACAATAACTGAAAAATTCATTTGATGATTTTTCATCTCTTACAACAAAATCAAGTTTTTTTATATAGTCGTTAAATGACAATTTACTTCGAGATAAAATATCACATATATAACTTATCCATTTACTAAATTCTTCTAAAGGTAATTTTTTATTCAAAATTTCTTTTAATTTTATAGAAGATTGATAACTATCAACTGAAATATCACTTCTATTTTCCAAATCTGAAATCATCTTTGAATTACTAATTTCCATAGTTTTTCTAAAAATATCCTGCGAAGCCGGTGCGACAGAAAATCCAAAACAGACAGATTGAAAAGGACCAATTTTTCTGGTCATTCTCCCTTGGGAAAGTTCCCTCAAAAAGAAATATTCATTCTTTTCATCATTATCCCAATTTTGTATATAACATATTGTATCAAAATTACTCTCTTCTCCAACTAAAGGCATTAAATCTAATAAAAAGTTGGATTCTTGGTCTCTGAAATTTATTGCAAAAATACCTGTTTCTTCTTCTGTTTGCCTGGCGAAGGCTAAAACCCCAGGATGTATTTGACCATGATTATTCATTGCTTTTAAATATATTATTTTACCTCTACGTAAACATATATGTTTATTTCTCATTTTACGATAATGATCATAATGATAATTTATTTTTGTTAAATCGAAGCCTTGTTCTGGCCCTAATGATTTAATTAAATTCATTTGCTTATTGTCCATTTCTCTAGTTTGATTTAAAGCAATACCTGATAAATTAATTAAAGAAGTAATACTTTCAGTTAAATTATATTGTGGCATATAGTCTTGGAAATTAACAAATGAAGAAGATCTTGATAAAGTTTTTTTATTACTTCCACTTTCTTGTTCTCTTTCCCTTTTTTCTTGTTCTTGTGTTTCTAATAATTTTAACAAACTTTTACTTCTAGTTCTAAGTCTACCTCCCTGATTTTCACTTTGTTTATTTTCTTTTGATTCATAAACATTTGTTATCTGAACTCTATATGCCTCTCCATCTATTTCATCCATAAAAGTCATAGGAATATCAGGTAAACTAAATAATAAATCAACGGCACTCCAATTCCCCCTTCCATATAACAATGAAGGGTATGGCCAAACTTGTCCTGAAGAACTTTGTATTAATAGGGCACCTTCTGGAAGTTCTTTATAGTTTTCATTGTACCATTCTTTTATAAGGGTTATATCAGTAGGGGGCACTGAATCTATTCTACCATCTCTTTGAATTTTTTTACCTAGGACTTCACAAAGTATTATAGGTAAAGTATATAAACGTGGAATAATACCGCTTTTCGTTAGACTTATATGTCTTTGATAAAATTTTTCATTTAGCCAACATTCTCCAATAAAAATGAAATTTGGGTATAAATTCCATATACTTTTTGTTAGTTTAATTAAGAGAGGATTTGCATATGATTCAAAGCTATCTGTATCCCAATATCCTTGTTCCACATTTGGCATAACTATTTCACCATTTAATATATCAAAAGGAGTATATGCTGGTTTTCCATCTATATCTATTCTATATAACTCAGCTGTGTCTAATTCCATTATTTGTGGCCATGCTTGGCAATTATCTAGATGAACTCCATCAATTTTATATTTTTCTATTAATATTTTAATTTCATTTATAAGCATATCCCATGCTTCTTTTTTTCTATAATTTAATATAGCACTATCTTCATATCTTACACTTTTTCCGTCGCTTCCATAACATATTTGTAATTTTCCTTGTGAATCTAAATATCTAAGTAATATATCTCTATATTTTCTATGAGCTCTTGAAGAGCTTATTCTAGATAGTGAATCAATTATTATTTTTATAGATAATTTATGTGCTTTGTTAATCAAAGATAAAAATGGTTTTTCACCACCTAATAATGAAGATAAATTTGATCTACTGGTAACAGCCATGGGACTTGCCTTGTAATTTCCTATATCTATAGGTGTTCCTGTCTCATCATCATATGCTATTTCATTATCTCTTTCTAAAGCACCCATTACATATATTAAATTTATATATCTTTTATGATATTCATCTAATTTATTTTCTAGATTTTGGAAAGTACCTCTTTTTATAATTCTTCCCTGATTTTTATCTATATCAGCCCCAATCAAATCACAAAAAACTTCATGTGCTGAAATTTCTTTCATATCTTTATTTAAGGCTATTATTCTTCCTTTTGCTTCAATTAAATTTTTATTATTATTATTAATTATTTTAATATTAGTAAATCTCCCTTTACTAAATCTAACTAAATACCAATCATAATATCCGCATTTAGTCAATGTACCCAAAGGAAATATTAATTTTACAGAATTATTTCCTTCTTCTTCATTTTGACATTTTAAAAATGTGATACATGGATATAAAACATTTTTATTTTCTGATGGAGTTGATATAATTAATACTATATTTTTTTCACCATAATCTTCAATTTGGATATTCAATTCTAAAGTTAATTGTTCATTCATTAATTTAATTTGAGTATTTTGTAAAGGAAAGGCACTTTTTTCTTGCCAGGTATGTTGATCATATATCATATTCAGCATTTTAACTGCACTGTTTCGAACATCTTTTTCACAGTGGCCAAGAAGTTGTATGAGTAATCTTTCTAAAATATTAAGTGATTCTATATCGTTTACATTTTGGAACATACCGATTAATTTCCTGCAATGCACCAGATGATCTTTCCATTTATCTCTCATATTTAAATTAGCAAATATATCTACATAATCATCATATTTTTTTTTGTTCAATTTTTCTTTAACTGAATTATTATATAATTTTAATAAATCATCTTCCATTTGTTGAAATATTTGTATATAAGGCAAAATATCTTCATCATTTAAATAAATAATAATTGCTTTCATAATATGTATTTTCATATATACATCTAATCTTCCATGACTTTGAAATCCTAAATCTAAAATTAATTTTCTTATTTGTAAGTCTGTTGATTTTTTCGAAATTACTGTTTGTAAAACAATGGGAACTTTTGATATATTTGTATCTTCTTCAGAAATTCTTAAATTCGAAAATGATTTTTTTGCTATGTCTGTGTAATTATAGTGTCTACTTTCATTATCAGCTAATAAATAATAACTTTCTTTTAATGAATTTAGGACTATTTCGGAAACTTTATCACTTTTTATATTTTTTAGTAGTTTATAAAATGGAATGCACATTTTATGAAAATAGAGATATAATGCTAGGGTTTCTTCGTTATTTAAATGCATGGGCAGTCCCACATTTTTTAAAAAATCAATAATTATTGTTTCCGTATCTCCTTGATGCATTCCATCGAATTTTTTAATTAACTGAAGAGATATTATAAAACTATTTGGATTATCTAGTTCATTAACATTTATATGTTCACTATCATCCTCATTTTCTTCTTCTTGATTTTCATCTTGTTTTTCTTCTTGATTTTCATCCTTTTCTTCTTTTTCTTCTTGTTCTTGTTCCTCTTGTTCTTCTTCCTCTTCATTCATTTCTTCTTTTTCTTCCTCTGACTTTGATGCTTCTGAATCATCTGACTTCATTTTTTTTATTATTAATTTTGTTTATCATTTATTTATTATTAATTATTTTTTAATTTTAATTTTTTATTATTTTTATCTTTATTATTTGTTAAGCTACCTTCTATTTTATGCGTACTAATATAAAAATCAAATAATTTTTCAAAATTATTATTTAC
>CAMUZC010000091.1 GCA_947165105.1 uncultured Lachnospiraceae bacterium
CCCCAATCCCCAAACCCCAATCCCCAATATTTTATTTATTTTTAAATAATAATAAATTAAATAAAATTAAAATATATTATTATTTAATTAATTTTAATAAATATTAAATTTAATATTTTTCCCTTAAATTATTTAATTTTAAGAATAATAGATTTAATTTTTTATTTAATATATAATATTTTTCTTATTGTTGACTTTTTTGTAGCAATAAATCAGGATCAGTATTAGTATTCGAACCCCCAGCATTTTGTTGGAAAGAGACATGCTTGACTTGATTTATTAAACTTTTGTTTTTTTGTTGGAAAATGAATACTACTACAGCAAGTCCTCCGATTAAAAGAAGTAAAATGACAGCAACTGCAATAAAAACAGAAGTACTGATTCCACTACTTTCTTCATCATTATTTTTTTGGGGAGCTCTTATATTTTTTATTCCTTTATAAGCAACATATTCTAAAATAGTATCTTGTTGGATTTGAGCAATAACTTGTAAATAGGCCCAATTTTTAAAATCTCCTTTAGCAGTTAAAGTGATTGTTCCATCATTATCAATAGGATTTCTTTTATAAATAGTATAATAAGGTGATTCCATTACAGCTATAGTTTCTGGTTCTTCTCCATAATAGAGAGTTGAATTATCAACAACTTTAAAGAAATATGTAATATTCGCTTTATCTCTTTCTAAATCAATTTTGTTAAAAGTGCAATCAATGGTAATTAAATTAGTCTTGTCATCTTTTTTTTCATTTATTTTTAATTCATTATTATTTTCTAAAATTCTATAATCTTGAAAATCATCTTCTTTATCAATAGTCACATATTTAAATACATAATTAAATAAAACTGGGTTCAAATTTTGATCATTCGTTTTCTTGAATATATTCAAGTATATAAAGTTAGTTGTAGTTTTTTCTAGATTTAACAAAACAAATACTTTTCCTCTCACTTTTTCTTCTTTATGTATTATTTCACTTATATTAGCTCTTGCCATAGATGATGTTCCTATAGCAAAATTTAGTTTATCACTATTAAAAGCAATCTCAATTGCCATAAATTTTCTATTTAAATCTCTTTTTAACCTATAAAAATTATTCATATAATTTGAATGCCTACCATAATTAAATGTTTTTTCAACAGGAATAATGCCTCCGTTTATTCTAGTAAATTGAGCTTCTATATTAAATTTAGAATAGTTAATTTCAGATGAATCTGGATTTTTTTCCATAGACAAATATATTGTGGGATTATCCTCTAATTTTATATTGTAATTTTTAATTACATCACTTGATAAGAAAACTATGGCAGTTTTTAAAGCTGGATCATATTTGCCTATAAAAGCTTTATCAAAAGATGGGGCTAATTCTGGATTTTGTTTAGATTTATAAACAGAACTTTCTTTGGCAAGAGAGGCTTTAACATTTATAGGAGAAATTGCTAACTCTCCTTCAGTATTTATTTCTGAATCCCTAAAAGTAATTGCTACGTTTAAATCATTATAATAACTACTTATTTTACTATATAAATAAACTGGTAAGTCTGTTTCTCTATAAGAAACTTCAACTGATTTTCCAAATGAAACTTCATCAAAGTTTTGTTCTTGGTTTCTGATATAATAAGAAACATAAAATATAAATCCTGGATCTTCATCAGAATTTAATTTATCATTAGTTGTCCTTTTTGTAATTATTATTTCATCTGAAGTTTTTCCTGAAGTTAAGGTTAATCTATCTCCTCTACCTCTTAAGTTAAAAACAGTTTGTAAATCATCTGCCCATGAAATCATTGCTTCTCCTCCTAATGTCACAATATTTACAATAAGACTTGAATCTGTGAAGAATTTTAATCTTAATTTTTCAACCGAGACAGATAATAATTGTTCAGTACTTGGATTAGGATAAAATTGATAATTATCTTTATTTATAACATTATATGTTGGAATAGAAGTAAATATAAATATATCATCTTCTTTATCTGTTATTACATTTACAAAGAAATATTTTTTAGAACCTAATTTTAAGTTAGTATAAATATAATCCTTATCATTTTTTTGAGTACTATATTCCGCAGTCTCCAATGTAGGAGTTTTTGTTCTTAAAGAATTAACATCATATTCATCATAATAAATTCTTTCTATAAAATTAGCATGAACATATGTGATAGCACTTTGATTTACAGAAGAACCATGAATAATTAAATCCATTTCATTTTCAACATCTTCTTCATCATATATAACCATAAATAAGCAACGAAATTGATTATCATTTAAATATTTTGGACTACAAAGTATTTTTTGATCAGTATTTACTTCTACTATATCTAAACTTATATCTTTATTTGGTAATCGAACTGCTAATGAAAATACTTCAGTATCAATTGAATCTGTTTTATCAGTCCAAACACCAATTACTAAATTTATATCTTGTAAAGAATTTTGATTAGGTACTTTAATATTTTTTGATTCAGCTTTTTGTAGTATATTAAATTTATCTATAGATAAAATTGAATCTCTTCCAGGAGGTAATAATTTAAAATCAGCATTTTTAGTTGTAGGTCTTATACCTCCTAAACTAATATATAAACCAGCAACTTCAGATTGGAAATCAAATTCCACTTTATAAGAATCATGAGTAAGCCAAACTTCATAAAATTGATAAATTCTTTCATTTTCAGCTAAATCTACATTTCCTACTATATATTCATTAACTTGAATAACAACTTTTGGAATATCTGTATATGCACGATTATTTGGAGTAATATTTGTAATAATTGAAAAAGGATAAAATTTAGAATCATCTGCATAATCTCCAATTTGTGAAATTTGAATAGATAATAATAAATAACATCCTTCTATACATTCTTTTGTATCATCAACAGTAACTTGAAATTTTTTAATATATCCATTATAATGGAAAGAATCTTCCCAATCTAGTGAAGGCATTCTATACATATTTCTCCAATTTGGGTCTTCATCAGGACTACTTTGATCTTTTCTTACAATTTTTCCATAGACATTACCAAAATCTCTTAAGAAATTTACTAAAACTTCTCCATTTTCATTTTTACCAATTTCAGTATATAAATAATAAAATCTATCTCCACATGTGAAATCTTTTTTAGCTTGACTTTTTTGTAAATATGAAGGAGTATTTAAAATTTGTCTTATAGTAATTTCTATCATAGGAGTTTCTGTATTTTCTAAATTTGGTATATATTGAGAGAATGTAGCTTCAACTATTATACTGCATAAAGTATCCTTGCTACATTTGCCTAAAATATCATTACCTGAAATATAGTATATTTGGCTTCTTGTTATAGTATATTCTTTAAGAGGCTTTTCCTCATTATTTATATAAATTTTGATATTATAGAAAGCTTGATCAATAATATTAATATTAATTGCCAAATCTTTTGATGGATCAGCTTGAGGATATAAAAATCTAATACTTCTAAATTTATCTTCGAAAATAATTTGCTGATTGACATTTTCAGCAACTACTATTTCAGTTTGACTTGCTGTATCTGGGCTTTCATACCCAGCTACATATATCATGCACATTTTATGATTATAATTAGATAAATCTGCTTCTTTAATTGTTATATTATATTCATATTCATCTGATTTATATCCTTTGGAATCAAAATAAATGATTTCTTGAGCATAACCATCAAAGAAAGCTATTTCATTTTCTGAATCTTTTCTTCTTACAGTAAAATCACAGTTAAGGGCAAAAAAGTTTGCTAAAAATGGGGTTTCAGTTTTAACTCGATAATTAGGTAAATAAATTTTTTTAGATTTTTGAGTAATTGTAGGATCTATTTGAACTAAATAACTTTCATCTGAAAGAATCTTTTCTTCTGTTGGATTTATATTAGATGGATCAATTTCATATTTAATTGTGAAAAATGAGTTAAGAGAAGCTTCATATTCTATTTCAAAATCATCATATGCAAGTTGAGCTAAATTAAAATGATAGAAAATTTTATTAGAAAGAAAATATTTATAATGAGATATTTCAATTTCTTCATCTCCTAATTTTCCATTATTTAATTTATTATCGAAATCATGGAAATTAAATGAAACATCTCCACTATATATCATAATATCAACAGTTAATCTTTGAATTTTCTTCCCTGCTTTTAAATCTAATTGAAATAGTCCTTTATCTCCTTTTAAAACAAATTTAGAATATTGTTGTTTTTCAATTAATGTAACAGTTTTTCCAGGAATATCAACAGCAGTATCAACTTCACAATATCCTTTTTGCTCATTATCTTCATCTTTACAATAAACTATCATAACATACTTTTCACCACCCAAAGCTTCATAATCCTTATCAAGGTTTGTTTCCCAAATTGTCATTCGATTTATTTTCTTTGGTTTAGTATAAGTAAGAGATTTTGTATCATAAATACAATTAGGATATGAATAGCATTTAGTAACATACATTTCTGCAACTCCTTTTCTACTATACATATTAAAATTCAATCTTTTATCGTTTTTATCAATTTTAGCCCCATGATAAACAGCATATCCACCTTTTGGAATCATTCTTCTATAAAATTGTCCTAAAGTTTGTGGTGGATAAAAATTATAAATTGTTTCAAGACTGGTATATTCTAAAATTGATATAGAATAAGCAACATAACCCATATTAACTGTAGATTCATAAGAAAATTCAAAGCAAACTGATCTTTTTTGTCCATTATTCTCTATAAAATATGAAAGATATCCATCATAAATTTCTTGCTCTGTTTCTTCCATAAACATATTTTTTTCATCAGCAAGCCAAAATAAAGCATATTTAGAATATATTTTTCCTGTTAAATAATATTTATTAATATTTTTATATTTTTCACTGATTAAATCGCTTATAGGGAAACATTCTTCTCTGAAATATCCTTCTCTACCTGATAAAACACCCATAACAACAGGACCATTAGGATATAATAAATTATCTGGAGCTTCCCAATTTGACACAATATGAGTGTTAAGAGTCAAATAATCTCCAACATTTGCTCCTTTTATTGAAAATGTTGCCAAAATATTACTATTTGAATTATATATAGGAATTGTTACAACTCTTCCTATGCCTAAATAATAATCTGGATATTCTGTGTCTTCGACATTTTCAACATCTATTTGAATTGTTGAAGAACCTTCTATTCCAATGGTTAAATAACCTGAGTCTTCTATAGTACCCATAGCTTGAAATTTCATTTCTCTAGTATGAGAATTAACGACATAAGAAAAGACTGAATTAGCATCTATTTCTGCAGATTGCCCTCCTTCAAATCTTAAAGTATAACTACATGAATTTTCTTCACAAGTTACTAAGACATATAATTGTGAACCAATAAATTCCTCTTTTCTTATGAAAATTGAAGAGGATCTTCCATCAGTTTTTTTTATCATAGTATGTACATCTGATTTACAATTTGCATCTGTAGGAGAAAAGCATAAAAGTGGAGTTGCAATATCTTTTTCAGGGGTAACTGTAACTTTTATATAATATGGAATTTCTCTTTCATTTGAAAAAATTAATTCTACTGTTTGCACTTTTGAACCTTTGTTATGTGTATATTCTCCAGAAAGTTCACTTGGATTATAATCAACTCTTTGAATATCAGCGTTTATGAAAGATAAAAAACACAGGAGTAATACTATTCTTTCAAATAATTTTTTTTTATTTATGATATTTTGGATTAATTTTACCATCAATTGATTTATATATTTTAAAATAAATTAATAAATATATAGAAATAAATAAAAAAAATATAATACTATTAAT
>CAMUZC010000092.1 GCA_947165105.1 uncultured Lachnospiraceae bacterium
TACAAGCGGCAATTGTAGGTGTATCTAGTAGTACAAATTATAAATTCTATGATGGAGTTATAAAAGCTAAGAATAGTCCTATAGAAGATGAAACAAAAATAGCTGAAATAGAAGATGGATATGATTTTGCACAGTCAGAAGAAACAATAAACGGGGAAACATATAAAATTACATATTTAGCAGAAACAAATACTGTAACATTTGATGCAAACGATGGAACTGTAAGTCCAAGCACCAAAAAAGTAGAATCAGGAACAGCTTTAGGAATGACTCCAGTACCAACAAGAACAGGATATGCATTTGAAGGATGGTTTACATCGCTAAATGGTGGCGAAAAAGTAACAAAAGATACAATAATTACTGGTGATGTGACATATTTTGCACATTGGACAACTGTAATGACAGCTGAAATAAACGGAAGACAATATATATCTTTGCAAGCAGCTGTTAATGCTGTTCCACAAGATAATACAGAGACAACTATAACGTTGTTAAATAATACAATAGAAGCCATTACAGTAAAACAAAATCAAAATATAAAATTTGATATACAAAACTATACAATAAGTAATAAAGGCAATGCTGCAGTAATTGAGAATAATGGAACAATAGAGATTGTATCTGGAAATATTACATCAAATGCAGATACAGCAGCTATCAATAATAATAGGACTGGAAAATTAATAGTCAGCGGTGGAAGCATAGTTGCAACTGGAACTAGACAAGCAATCTATAATAATGCTGGAGGTAGAGTAGAGATAACAGGTACTGCATATCTATGTTCTTCAGCAATAGGCGTTCCAAACGGAACAACTCTAGACAGGGCAACGGTACACAATTTAGCTAATGGAACTGTAATTATAACTGGAGGAACAATAATTGGTAAAAAACAACATGCAGTATCAAATGCAGGAACATTAACAATAGGAACAAAAGATGGAAATATAAATACATCTTCACCTGTACTAATTGGTGAAACAATAGGTGTTGAGAGTACTAAGAATTTCTACTATTATGATGGAATTATAAAAGCTAGAACGACAGCTATTTCTGGTACAATAACAGAACAAGAGCAAAATTCAACAATAGTAAATAGTACAGAAGTAATTGACGGAAAAAATTATGTAACAGTAAATTTACAATAAACTAAAAGGCGAAGACAAAAATCTTCGTCTTTATTTTTTTTAAAAGGATGTCGGTGTCAAAAATAGTCGATATTTTTTTTGATGATTTATTGAATGAAAATAAAAAGAATGGTATATTTTAGAAAGCAATAACTAAAAAACATCAGGAATAAAAATAAAAAAATGTAAAATAATACAAATGAGGAGGAGTGAAAATGGAAAGAAAAGTAAAAGTGGCACAATTTGGAACAGGCAAAATGTCTGTCTATACAATGAGATATGTATATGAAAAAGGAGCGGAAATAGTATCAGCATTTGATATTAACCCAAATGTTATTGGTAAAGATATTGGAGAAATAATAGGTTCTGAAAATAAAGGTGTTCAAGTTTCTTCGGTAGAAAATGCAAGAGAAGTACTATTAGAAAATAAACCGGATATAGCAATTATTACAACAATGAGTTTAATAAAGGATGTTGAAGAAGCATTAACAGTATGCGCAGAACTTGGAATAAATGCAATTACAACATGCGAAGAAGCATTTTTCCCTGCAAATTCTAACCCTGGAATTACAAATAAATTAGATGAGATTGCTAGAAGAACAAATTGTACAATTACAGGAAGCGGATACCAAGACATTTATTGGGGACAATTAATTTCTTCAATAGCAGGATCAACACAAAAAATTACTAAGATAAAAGGTAGTTCAAGCTACAACGTTGAAGATTATGGAATTGCCTTAGCTAAGGCTCATGGAGCAGGACTTACTTTAGAAGAATTTGATAAAGAGGTTGCATCAGTAGATAGAATTTCTGATGAACAAAGACAAGAAATAATTGAAAAAGGTGATTATCTTCCATCATATATGTGGAATGTTAATGGATGGCTTGCAGAAAAATTAGGACTTCATGTTACATCTCAAAGACAAAAATGTGTGCCACAAACTTATGAAAAAGATTTAGAATCATCAACTTTAGGAATGACTGTAAAAGCTGGAGATGCAACAGGAATGAGTGCTGTTGTTACAACAGAAACTGAGGAAGGTATAGTAATTGAAAGTGAATGTATTGGAAAAGTATATGCTCCAGAGGAGTTTGATAAAAATGAATGGACAGTTTATGGTGAACCAGATACAACAATAGTTGTTGAAAGACCTGCAACTGTGGAACTTACTTGTGCTAGTATAGTTAATAGGATTCCTGATGTTATTAATGCTAAACCTGGTTATGTGCCTACTGCGGATATGGGGGAATTAAGATTTAAAGTTAATAGTTTGAATGAGTATGTTTATTAATTTAAAATTAGGGACGGGTCCTTTTTTCAAATTTTGAAATATTGATATAAATGTAAAATATAAAACGAAGCAAGAACTAAATTTCGAATATGAAAGGAGGTTCTTGTCTCTTTTTATTGGTAATAAATAGCAGAAACAAAGTATATACTGCAGTTAATACAGAAATGCTTAATATATTTACATTCATTTGTATATTTGTTATAATTCAATAAATGATAAAAAGAAAGAGGAAAAGTCAAATGATACTAGTAAGTGCGTGTTTAGTTGGAATAAATTGTAAATATAGTGGAGGAAACAATTACAACCAGAAGATTTTTAATCTAGTAAAAGAAGGAAAAGCAATACCAATATGTCCAGAGCAGTTGGGAGGATTAAAAACACCAAGAAAGCCAGCTGAGATAAAAAATATTGATGGAAAAAGATATGTAATTAATAATGAAGGTGAAGATGTTACAGAAAACTTTGAAAGAGGTGCAATAGAGGTATTAAATTTAGCTCAAAACTTAAATATAAAAACAGCTATACTTCAACCAAGAAGCCCATCGTGTGGTGTTAATAAAATCTATAGTGGTAATTTTGACGATAAATTGACTGATGGAAACGGGATACTAGCGGAATTATTAATACAAAATGGAGTTAAAGTGTTTACTCCTGAAGAATATTTTGAAGATTAATATTTGATTAAAGTGATCTAAAACTGATAGAAAATAGGAGGTAATCTATGCTAAGACACGAAATAGAAAAATATATACACAAAAAATATGATGCATTACAAGAATACCCATGGGCAGATGCACCAAGTTATACGACATTTAAACATAAAGATAACTTGAAATGGTTTGCACTAATAATGGATGTTCCATATGAAAGATTGAAAATAGAAAAAGAAGGAATTGTAGATGTAATAAATTTGAAAAATATTCCTGAAATGATAGGAGGATTTAGAAAAGAAGAAGGAATTTTGCCTGCTTATCATATGAACAAGGAGCATTGGATATCAGTTTTATTAGACGGAACAGTTGAAAAAGAAGAGATTTTTAATTTGATTGATATTAGTTATGAATTAACTATGAAGAAATAGTTTTTAAAATGTTTCAGTTGAAATAATAAAATCTTTATTATATAATCCAAAAAAGATATGAGGAGGTATTATATGTCAATTTACGATTATTCAGTAAAAAAAGAAATGGAGAAGAGGTTTCTATTTCACAATTTAAAGGAATGGTTTTACTAATTGTAAACACTGCAACAGGATGTGGATTTACACCATAATATGAAGGACTTGAAAATTTATACAAAAAGTTTCATGAGCAAGGTTTAGAAATTTTAGATTTTCCATGTAATCAATTTGGAAATCAAGCCCCAGGTAATGATAATGAAATACACGAATTTTGTACTTTAAAATATAATACAAGCTTTGACCAATTTGCAAAAATAGATGTAAATGGCGAAAATTAATGTTAACAGTTGAAAGGTTACATATCTTTATGATATTATTGAAACGAGAAAATAGTAGTTTGAAGGTGAGAATAAAATGAAAAAAGATACAAAAATAACAAACACAAATATAATCCAACCAACGAAATGGAGTACCAAAACATATCAATCTTTTCTACAATACTTAATAACTCAAAAAGATGAAAAATACAGAGAATTCCATAGTTCATTAGTATTAAATTCAAAGTATGAAATGATAGGAATTAGAGTTCCAATTATGAGAAAAATAGCAAAAGAAATTGCAAAAACAAATATAGAAGAATTTTTGAAATATGCAGAGAACAACTATTATGAAGAAATAATGATACAAGGTTTAGTAATTTCACATATAAAAGATGAAGAATTATTTAACAAATATTTCAAAGAATATATAAACAAAATAGATAACTGGGCATTATGCGATACTTTTTGTAGCGCAATAAAAATAGTGGAAAAACATGAAGATAAATACTACAGAGAAGCGGTAAGGATGTCATTAAATAAAAAAGAATTTATATCACGAATAGGGCTTGTAATGATATTAGACCATTTTATAAACAAAAAGAATTTAGAAAATATATTTGACACATTGAATGAAATAGAAAGTGATAAATTCTACATAAATATGGCTGAAGCTTGGCTTTTATGCGAAATGTATATTAAGTTTCCAAAAGAAACAAAAACATTTATACAAAAAAACAATCTAAACAAATTTACTCATAATAAAGCTATCAGCAAAATACATGATTCCTACAGAGTAAGCAAAGAAGAAAAAGAATATTTAAACACTTTAAGAAAAAAATAAAAAGAGAGGAAGGTATGCAAATGAATACATATATGAAAATAGCAAAGGAATTATCAGATGATAATTTAAAAACAAACGTAGGAGGTCCTTTTGGAGCATGCATTGTGAAAAATGGAGAAATAATAGGTAGAGGTTCAAATCATGTTTTGAAAAACAATGATCCAACTGCACATGCTGAAATAATGGCAATTAGAGATGCATGTAAAAATATTAATTCATATGATTTAAGTGATTGTGAAATATATACATCATGTTATCCTTGCCCAATGTGTTTATCTGCAATTATTTGGTCAAATATGAAACATGTTTATTATGGAAATAGAAAGGAAGATGCTGCTAACATTGGATTTAGAGATGATTTTATATATAATTATATAAATCAACTAGCTAAAGAAAATGGTAATAACGATGTTTTAGAATTAAAAGAATTAGATAGGGATGAAACAATAAAGACATTTAATGAGTTTTTAGATAAGAAGGATAAAACTTTATATTAATAGAATGATAATTAAATATGAAAGAAAGCAAATGATAATATAAATCATTTGCTTTTTTATATTTTTTTCAAAATAGGTATTGACAAAAGAATTAAAACGTTGTAAACTGAATATAAATTCATTGAATAAATATTCAATCAAAAAAGGAGGCGCAGAAAAATGACAAGGAAAGAACAAAAGGAAAACAGAAAAAAACAAATCTTATATAAAGCATTAGAGCTTTTTGTTATAAAAGGTTATTCTGAAACTAAAATCACAGATATAGCAACAAGTTTAAATATTAGTGTTGGTTTATTATTTCATTATTATGAATCAAAAGAACAACTATATTATGAATTAGTTCAAATGGGGGTTGAAGGAAGCAAAGCTCCACAAAAAATTGAATATAAAGAACCTATACAATATTTTGAAACTTTTTTAAAAGGTTTATTTGCAACAGCAGCTGAACAACCATGGATTTACCAAATGTTTGTGCTGATGTCACAAGCACAGAAACCAGGTATTCCAGAAGAAATAAGAAAATTAGCGCTATCAGTTAATCAAATTGAATTGTCAAGTAAAATAATAGAAGAAGGACAAAAAA
>CAMUZC010000093.1 GCA_947165105.1 uncultured Lachnospiraceae bacterium
TTTAATTTGGAGTGTAGCTCAATTGGTAGAGCATTAGAATTATAAACCGCATAGTTTAGGCGCACACAGCAATTATTTTAATAATAGATGATAACAAATATATACAAATTAGTTAATTAAAATTTATTTATTAGGCGCCGCGTTTATTTAAAGGAGAATTGCATGAGAAGAATAGATAATTATAATTGGCTTCATTGTATCCCACAAGGTTGGGAAAAGATTGGCCGACAGATGATTGCTGAGTGCGAAGCAATTGATTCAAGATATGAAATTTTAGACATGAAAGAAAAGTATGGTATGCTTCGTACTTGTAGTGTTTATTCTCACGATAATATTCCAAAAATTGAAAGTCGTTACGAAGATATTAGTAGTAAAACTTGTTGTATTTGCGGCAAACCTGCTACGAAAATGTCTATCGGTTGGATTTGTCCTTATTGTGATAATTGCGGAGATAAGGATGAAAAGTTTTATAAGAGGTTTAAATGAACAAAATTGAAAAAATTATTTCCGCATATGAATGTGGAAACAAACAATTCCCCGGAGAACGTTGCAAAACTTGCCCTTATGGATATGGAAAATGGGATGATAGTGGGGATAATAGCTTCTGGTGGTGTGATACGGACCGAATTGAAGAAGATGCCATAAATCTTCTTAAAGTAATTTATGCGGTATTAGCGTAGTGGTCGAACGCGGGGTCTTGCTAAGTCCTGTCGGCCTTTAGTGGCCCGAAGGTTCGAATCCTTCATACCGCGCCAATTGTGGACTGTTGGCTTAGAAGCAGCCATTCAGCTAAGGAGTTCTTAATTTCTCTATCGGTGCAAAATGTATCATAGGCTACATTTGTTATAATGCCCTACGAGTATGAAGTGCCGATAGACAATAGAAATATGAGATTTGGCGTAATAGCACACCGCAAATATTGAGCTGGTCAGAGTAGCGTGCAGAAAGCTCAAGAGAATAAACACGGGGTTACTACATAGCTCATCTGCCATGTGTAGAAGGAGCGGAAAATACGTTGGGAGCATAAGCAGTATATAGTCCTAGTGCCGCAGATGGAAACGGCGAATAAACCTAGGTGGGATACACAACGTATTTATTAATGCGGTGGCGAAATAGGTAAACGCTGCGTCGTGAGACTACGGCAGTCACTTAATTCATGGCCGAGATTGAAAAAGATCACTGACAGCCACTAATAGTAAGGAATATTAGTAAAGATGAAGAGCGAAAAAACGTATGTCATGTAAGGTGCAAATCCTTACCCGCATTATTTATGTGTCATTGGTGTAATGGTAACATAGTGGCCTTCCACGCCGCGGTTGTGGGTTCGAGTCCCATATGACACTCCAAGATGCTTAGACAGTATCAGCAATTACACATCTCTTGCGTTGAGCCTTCGGAGTCATCCTCCGATTGTATTCTGTCTAGTATATAGCCCGGTAGTCTAGCGGCAGGACACGTGGCTTTGACCCACGGCGTGTTGGTTCAACCCCAACCCGGGCTGCTTATTTTAGACATTCACAGCAATAATAATAAGCAATGCCATTTTACTTAATTTAAATCAAAAGATTATTGCAACTTTTGTAGTGTCTAGTTTATAGGAGAAAATATGAAAATGAAAAGAGGAACAGACCATTCTTGGGATGTAAGAAGATATAAAGGTGATACTGCTTTATACGCACATTGCAATTGTGGATTTGATTATAATTGTTCGCGCACTGAATATGATAAAGAAAAAGGCTTTATTACTAAAATAACTTCTATTTATCAATATTGTCCTAACTGTGGCGCTCGCAAGAAATGGTACAATGAAGTTCCTCACAAAATGTTCTAGGAGGTTAATCGGAATGAACAATGATATTTTAGACTTTATTAATCGGCGTTTTCCAATTGATAAAGATTGTGATTGGATGACTGGCAATTGTTATTATTTTGCTCGAATTTTAAAGTCAAGATTTAAAGGTGAAATTTGGTATGATTTGGTTGACGGTCATTTTCTCTTCCGTCGCGGCGATTATTTTTTTGATTGGACTGGGATTAGATTAGAGTATGATTTAAATAAGCCTGAAACAGTAGATAATCTAGTTAAATGGTCTACTTATAAAAAAATCGACCCATCACATTATGAAAGAATTGTTAGAGATGTAATTGCATAAGGAGAGAAATATGAGTAAGTTTTTAAATAATATTAAGGATTTAGAGGCTTTTCGCGCGGCAGTAAGACAATGTAAAGGAGATGTTATTCTTCGTAGTACTGATGGCACTGAAGAGTTTAATTTAAAAAGTCGTTTATCAGAATTTATCGCTCTCGGTAAATTAGCTGATTCGCATGGAGATCAATATGAAATATTTTGTATGAATTATGCTGATGAATCTATTTTGCTAAAATATTTTTATGATAAAACACATTAATATATATAAACCCGCGAAAGCGGGTTTATTTTTTTAGGTGGTGAAATTATGTCTAAAAAATTATCAAGAAATACTAATAGAGTTGTTAATAGGAAAAGAAACCAAAGCTCTTTATTAGGAAATTTTAAAGAATTTGCTAAAATGGGAAATTTAATGTTTTATTCTTCAAATGGAGTTGATGCTTCAGATCGTTTTTTCTTTTTTAAAACTTTATTAACTGATTATGCTAAGAATAATAACCCAGAATATACAAAAAAAGCGAATGAAATTGGTAATGCTGCTGTATCTGCTTTAAGTAATAGTCCTTTAGGACAATTAAATAATGAAGATTCTAGAGTTGTTCAACTTTTAGAGCAAGCTCTGAAAATTTTACAAGCTGGAATAAAATATGAAAGAGCAAATGAAAATAAATATATTCAAGAAAAATTAAAAAAAATATCACAAGTTTTTAATAATTCTCCACTTGAGACAACTGCCGAAGTAGTAACAATTAAAACTCTTTTAGCTAATTTAGAAGAAGGTTTTGATTATACTTCTTTTATTAATTTATTAAATATTTTAATGCAAGGATTAGACAATACTAAAGCAATTTATAAGTTTGAAAAAGAACATATTGAAGAAGTTAATAAAAAATATCTTCAAGCTAAAGATAATTATTTTCGACAATTAGATGGATTAGATAAAAGAAATTTAATGAGTTTTAACGAATCTAATGCTCGAACTGGATTAAGAAGCGAACGATTTGACCGTTCAGCTGAAAAAGATTATTTATTACATCATACTTATAATGTTGAAAAAACTAGAACAAATATTGCAGCAATGTTAAAAAAAGCTATGGAAGGCACTGAAACTATTGATACTATTCTTGCAAGAAAATTAACAGAACAATTAAAAGCTATTTATGACGATAAAACTTTAAAAAGTCAAATTTGGGAAATTTTACAAAAAAATAAAGCAATTGTTAATGGTTATGATACTTCCGCAGCACAAATTAGAACAACAATTATGGTTATGATTGAGAAATATATGAACGATAATATGTCTACTTTTTTAACTGAAGAAATTGATTATGGTACAATCGCAGATAGACTTGAAGAATATTTTAATAATAATAGTGAAGAATCTTTTGAATTAAATATTCGAGGAATTTATGATAATTTTGGCTTTTATGGAAAACGTTTAGAATTTTTCAAAAAACAATCTGATTTAAGTACAGATTTAGAACAAAGTTCTGAAGGTTTATACGACGCTTTAGTAAAATTTAGACAAGAAGTAAATGGGAAAAAGAAAAAAGTAAGTGAACTTACTGATAAACAAAAATATACCAGGAATATGGTTTTTAATTTACAGCAAGAAAATGGAACTTGGAATACTTTAATTAGATTTATGAATCAACTAGAAAGAGAAGCTAAAAAATTTGAAAAGATAAATTCTGAATTTAAAACTGCTGAATTAACTTTTAAAGATATTGGTGCAAAAAAAGATGATAAACCTATAAAAATTGTTATCACTGAAAAAGATGGAAAATTAACTATTAGCGGAGATAATTTTGAAAATTCCGAATTATGGAAAACATTAGGTTTTAAAAGTTTTAATCCAGCAAATTTAAAAAATGCTATTGCTACTCTAAAAGGTCGAATGAGTAGTTTAATTAAAAAACAGCTAAATGTTGCTTTTACTACAGCTATGCTTAGTGGAAAAGAAAAACAAGCTAGAAATGCTGTAAAACAAGCTCTACAAAATTTACAAATTAGTATAGGCGGGCCTACATTTAATGAAACACGACAATTAATTGCGGAAAATTTAGATGCTGAAGCTTTTTGGAGCGGTAAATTAAATATTAAAGCTGATACTATTACAATAGTTGCTCCAGAATTTAAACCAGACATAGATATAAATTTTTCTAATAGTGAATTACAAAATATTTCAGATGAACTTGTTTCACAAATAAATCAAGAAAGACAAAAATATCAAAAAGAATATATGGATGCTATTGAAGAAGATATGCAACAAATATCACAAAGTAGAAAATTTACTGATTATGAACAATTAACTCAAAATTTTTTCAAAGCTAATGAAGTTCGAAATCAAAAAATTCAAGCAATACTAAAAGAAATTCCTTTATTAGATTCAGAATTAGAAAGTCTTTCGGATTTAACAGAAGAGCAATCAAAAGAACTTCTTTCTAATTATCCTGCTCAATACGCTTTATTAAATGAATTAGAAAATACTTTATATATAAGTTCTACAGACAAAACATTTAAACATTATCAAAATAATATCGGTTTTGTAGGCGGTTCTATTGGGGCAGATATAGCCGCACAAATCGATAATTTAAATATTTTATTTTCTAAAGCTGGAATGCCATTAACTTCGTCTGAGATAAACTGGCTAATTTTTGCAGCAATAAATAATTCTTCTTTAAGTGTAGTTGGCCATCAAAATGAAGATTTAATTAGTACTCTATTAGGTTCTTTAGCTATGTTTGCTTTATTTGATGAAGGCGGCGCAGAATTAGAAATTTTAAATCACAGCATAAATGATAGTTTAGCAAATATTTCTGCAACAGGAATTATGCATTTATATTTTGTAAATGGTACTTATTATCCTGGCTCTTTTGTTTTACAACAAGCTTTAGATAATATTAATTTAATTTTTGAAGAAATAAAAGGAGAAGTTGAAAATAAAAGCAATGTAAGTCGTGGAGTTAAAATTACCAATACAGTCAGTTTTAAAGATATCCCAAATAACCCTCATCCAACCGGAGCTTTTAACGAACATCCTTGGGAATCAGTTAGTAAAACAGCAATTGGCAAAACAAATATTAAAGTTATATTTCTTGCTGGATTATTAAGTGTTATTGATGGATTAATGAATCAACTTTCTGAAATTGAATTTCCTCAATAATTTTTTACTAAATTTCTCAATTAGTCTTATCACATATCTATGAGGAAGAGAAAATCTTCCATCTTTTGAGGAGGTATAGGCCAATGCAGCAAATTGTAGAATGGATAGGTAAAAATTTATGGACAATAGTAATTATTGTCTCTATTTTTATTCAAATTACACCTATCAAATTTCGATTTGACTATTAAATCCATTCTTTCTAAAAGTAGCTTATAATTCGGATTATCGAAGTCAATCAAGGATTCAAAATCCAAATAAAAATTAAATAAAAAATTCTCAAAAGTTAAATTTTTCTCTTGATATAATTGCACATTTTTGGTATATAAATCTGCATATATTTTTTTCATTAAATTTCTATTAAGATTATCTAAATCTTTTGCTCGCTTTTGAGTTTTGGATGTTTCCTGAGATTTATTCAAAGGGTCTTCTGCAGATTGAGT
>CAMUZC010000094.1 GCA_947165105.1 uncultured Lachnospiraceae bacterium
GGATTGCGCCCAATCCCCAAACCCCAATCCCCAATCCCCAATCCCCAATCCCCAAAAAAAGGTAGTATATTATATTAAATTATATATGATAGTTTATATATTTAATTTTTTTTTAACCTTAATTTAATATAATTAACAAAAATATATATGCCATTAGGCAAAGATAATCTTTATAATTTTTATTTATTTATTGATTTTTTTAATTTTTTTTCAATAATAAATCAGGATCAGCTCCACCAGTATTTTGATTTTGCTGGAAAGAAATATGTTTTACCTGTTCTACTAAACCTTTATTCTGTTGTTGAATTATAGCAACAACAACTGCAAGTCCAGCAACTAAAATAATTAAAATAATCACAATAATTACAAATAAAGTAGTATTACTACTATTTTTATCAGAAGAAGTTTTTTTTGATGGTCTAATTAATTTAACACCTTTATAGGCTACATAATCTAAAATAGTTTCTTGTTGGATTTGTGCAATAACTTGTAAATAAGCCCAATTTGTAAAAGCACCTTCCGCTGTTAATGTTATTTTATCTTCTGTTGGATTTCTTTTGTAAACAGTATAATAAGGTGATTCCATTACAGCAATTGTTTCATAGTCTTCTCCTTCTATAAGAGTGGAGTTTTCAACTACTTTGAAGAAATAAGTGATATTTGCTTTGTCCTTATCTATATCTATTCTGTTAAATGTACATTTTATTATATTTTTTTCTTTATCTATTTCATCCAAATGTTCATCTATTGAAAGGACATTATTATCTTCTAAAATTTTATAGTCAGTAAAATCATTTTCACTTCCTACATTTATATATTTGAAGACATAATTGTATAATAAATAGTTATTTTGCTGTTTGTTTTCCTTTTTGAAAAAATTTAAATATATAAAATCTTTTTTTGGATTTTCTATAGTAATTAATATTTTTCCTCTTCCTTTTTCAGCTTTTTTAATATAATCAGTATTATTATTTCTTATCATTCTATCATTAATACAAAAATCAAGATATTGACTATTAAAAGCAAGTTCTATAATCATATATTTTTTAGATTTATCTATTTTTAATTTATAAAAATTAGTAAAATATCCACTAATATATCTTCCATAATTGAAAGTTTTTTCAACAGGGACAATTCCACTATTAATTTTACTAAATTGTGCTTCAACATTAAATTTTGAATATTTTTGAGTAGGATTACTTTCTTCAATAGATAAATATAAAGTAGGATTATCAGTTGCTTTTATATTATAAGAAGAGATAGTTTCTTCACTTATGAAAACTTGAGCAGTTTTAATAGCAGGATCATATTCTCCAAATATAGTTCTACCAAAAGTAGGTGCTAATTCAGGACTTTGTTTAGCCTTATAAACAGTACTTTCTTTAGCAAGTGCAGCCCTAATAATTAGTGGGGAAGTTGAATATTCACCCTCAGTATCAATATATGAATCTTTGAATGTTACTGCAAGATTTAAATCATTGAAAGAAGCGCCAACTTTACTATATAAATATACTGGTAAATGAGTATCTCTATATCCTATTTCTAAAGAATGTCCATATAGTATTTCGTCGAAATTAGTTTCTCCATCTCTTATATAGTAGGAAACATAAAAAACAAAGGTTGATTCTTCACCAGCTCCTGCTGATGCTTTCCTATTAGTTATAATTAATTCTTCTAAATTTGAGCCTGAAGTTAAAGATAATCTATCTCCTTTTCCTCTTAAATTATAAACTGTATTAGGGTCATTTTTCCACATAAGATCTGCTTCTCCACTTAAAGTAACAATATTAACAATAAGACTTGATGAGAAGAATTTTAATATTAAGTTGTCTACAGAAACTGATAACAATTGCTCACTACTTGGATTAGGATAAAAAGAATAACTATCTTTACTAAGAGTATCATACATTGGCAAAGAAGTAATTATCATTATATCATTTTTTATATCAGAAATAACGTTTACAAATAAATAATATTTTGTTCTTCCAGGAACTAATTTTGTAGTAATGTAGTCAACACCACTATCTATTGTACTATATTGTGCAGACTGTGATGTAGGTATTTTTGATCTTAAAGAAGCATAATTATATTCATCATAACTTTCTCTTTCTATAAAAGATGCAAAAGTATTTGTGACAGCACTTTGATTTAGAGAAGTAGCATGGACTAAAAGAGGCATTTCTAAATTTACATCTTCATCATCATATGTTATCATGAATAAACAACGATAACTATTATCATCTAAATAATGTGGAGTACAAAGTATTTTATGATCAGTATTTACTTCTATTATATCTAAATTATCATCTAAATTTGGCTGATGTACTCTAAGTGAAAATATTTCAGTATCAACTGAATCAGTTTTATCTGTCCAGACACCAATCACTAAATTTATATCTTGTAAAGAATCTTTATTTGGTATGTCAATTAATCTTTGATTTGCTTTTTGTAAAATTTCTAATTTATCTATAGAAAAAATTGAATCTCTTCCAGGTGGAAGTAAAGTAAAATCTGCGTTTTTTGTGGTGGGTCTTGTTCCTCCAACATTAATATATAGTCCAGCTACTTCAGACTGCCAATCAAAATCAACTTGCATAGAATCATGAGGAAGCCAAATTTCATAAAATTGGGAAATTCTTTCATTTTCTGCAATTTCAACACTTCCTACGATATATTCATTGACTTGAATAACAACTTTAGGAATGTCTGAATATGCCTGGGTATTAGGACTTACTGTTGCTGTAATTGTAAATGGATAAAATTTGGAATCATTTACATAGTCACCAATTTGTGAAACTTGGACGGATAGTAATAAATAACATCCTTCTATACAATCTTGAGTATCTTCAACATTAATTTCTAATTTTTTAGTATAAAGATTGAAATAAAATGAATCTTCCCAACCATCTGAAGGCATTCTATATATTCCTCTCCAATTTGCATCTTCATCTGGTGACACTTGATCTTTTCTTACAATTTTTCCCCATAAATTTCCAAAATCTCTCAGGAAATTTATTGAAACTTCCCCTCCTTCATTTTTTCCAATTTCAGTATATAAATAATAAAATTTATCACCACATGTAAAATCTTTTTTTGCATGACTTTTTTGTAAATATGACGGAGTATTTAAAATTTGTCTAACAGTAATTTCAATCATTGGTTCTGTTTTAACTGTACCAGGTATAAAATCTGTGAATGTTGCTTCAATTATAATATTGCATAAATTATCTTTTCCACACTTATTTATAATATCATTTCCAGGTAAGAATAACATTTGACTTCTTGTAATAGTATAAGATCTTATATATTCTTTATCAGTGTTAGTATAAATTTTTAAATTGTAAAAACCTTCATCTATAATATTGACATAAATAACTAAATCATTTTCTGGATTTGCATGAGGATATAAAAATCGAATAGTTTTAAATGTATCATCAAAAATAACTTGTTGATTGATATTTTCTCCAACAACTATTTCTGTCTCAACATTATCATCTTTTGATTCATAGCCTGCTACATATAACATACACATTTTATGATTATAATTTGATAAATCTGCTTCTTTTATTTTTATTACATATTCATAACTTTCAGATTTATACAAATTTGAATTTTCCAATAAAATTTCTTGGGCATAACCATCAAAGAAAGAAATTTCCTTGCCAATTCTAGTAACATTGAAATCACAATTAAGAGCGAAAAAGTTTGCTAAAAAGGGTTGTCCAGCTTTATATCTATAATTTTGCAAATATATAGTTTTACTCTTTTCAAAAGTAGTTGGGTCTATTTCAACTAAATAGCTTTTTCCTGAAGTAATAGTTTCTACATTTTGAACGCTTGATAGAGGGTCAATTTCATATTTTATAGAAAAAAATGAATTAAGTTTTGCTTGATAATCAATATTTACAGAATCAAAAGTTTTTTTGAGTAAATTAAAATGATAATGAATTTTATTTGAAAGATAATATTTATAATTATTAGCAAGATATAATTCAGTATTTTTAATATCAAAAGTAACATCTCCAGTGTATATCATAATATCTATACTTAATCTAGTTATTTCCACAGCAGATTTTAAATCCAATTTAAATGTACCTTTTTCTTCTTTTGTGACAAATTTAGAAAATTCCTCATTTTCTATCAAAGTTATTTCTTTTCCTTTAGTAAAAACAGAACTTTCCACTTCGCAATATCCTTTATTATCATTATCATCATCTTTGCAATAAACTATAACTACTTTTTTATTTTCATCAAGTGCTTCAGAGTCTTTACTTATTTCTTTATCATAAATAGCCATTTTATTTACAATTTTTATTTTATCTTTTTCTTCTAAATTTTTTTCATTATAAAAACAATAAGGATAACTTGAACAATCTGTTACATATGTTTCAGTCACACCTTTTCTATTATATATATTAAAATTAAGTCTTTGATTACTTTGTTCGTATTTTCCCGAACTATATACAGCATAAGACCCCTTTGGAATTAATCTTCTATATATTTCATTCATTGTTTGAGGAGGATAAAAATCATAAAAACTTTCAAGTCTTGTTGGCTCTATAATTGATATAGAATAGGCAACAGTTTGTTTTTTAACTGTTTTCTCAGAAGAAAATTCAAAACATACAGTTCTGGCTTTTCCTTCATTTTCAATTAAGTAAGCAAGTTGACCATCAGAAATTTCTTGTTTACTTTGAACCAAAATTTGATTTCTTTCATCGACTAGATAAAATAAAGCATATTTAGAATGAATTCTTCCTGTTAAATAATATTTATTAACATTTTTAAATTGATCAGTTCCCATTACACTTATTGGAAAACATTCTTCATTATAATATCCGTCAGAGGGATCTATCATACCCATAATTACTGGCCCATTTGGATATAAAAAATTATCTGCCGCATTATTAGCACGGTCGACAAGATGAACATTAAGAGTTATATAATCCCCAGCTGTAGCACCTTTAATTGTAAAAATAGTTAAAAGATCATTATCTTTAGGTTCAAGTGGAAAAGTTATAATTTTTCCATTATTAAATGTATATGGAGTTTTATCTACTCCGTCAATACTTATTTGAGCGGTATTACTTCCTTCAATACCAATTGTTAGGAAGTCACTTTCTGTTGCTTCACCTTTTACTTCGAATCTCATTTCTCTATTTCCAGTAGAAACTAAATAAGAATAAGATGTTTGTGTATCAATTTCCAAAGATTGTAATCCTTCAAATTTAATATTATAATTACAATTGTCTTCTTTACATGTAACTAAAACATATAATTCATCAGAACCTTCATAAAATTGCTCCCTTTTTAATAATAATATTGCCGGTCCCCCATTTGTTACTCTAGAAATTGCTTGTTTATTATCTCGACAATTTGCATCTGATGGAGAAAAGCATAAAATTGGGGTAGGAATGTCTCCTTTTGGAGTTACTGTAACTTTCATATAATAATTGCAACTTTTTGAGTCAAGGTTTAAAGCATAAGTCACTTTTTGCTCAGCATTTTGGATATCTTTTTCAGCATATTGTTTTTCTTCTTCATATTCAATCCATACTGTTTCTGCAGAAATAAATGATATACAAATTAAAAATATTAATGAAATTTGAAATAAAGATTTTAAATTTTTATTCAATAGATTTTTTTTTGCCATCATTTATTTTATATATCTTATAAATAATTAATTTTATAAATAATAATTAAATATTTATATAAATTATTTT
>CAMUZC010000095.1 GCA_947165105.1 uncultured Lachnospiraceae bacterium
AAAAAGGAGGAAAAACAATGAATACAGAAGTAAATTTAGCAGGAATAAAAATGAAAAATCCAATTACCGTGGCCTCTGGAACATTTGGCTATGGTAGGGAATTTGCTGAATATATAGATTTAAATAAATTAGGTGGAATTGTAACAAAAGGAACATCATTAAAACCACGTCCTGGTAACAAGCCACCACGTGTTTGCGAAACTCCAGCAGGAATGTTAAATGCAATTGGACTTCAAAACCCAGGAGTAGAGCATTTCATAAATGAAGATTTACCATGGCTTAGAAAATTTAATACAGCAGTAATTGTAAATGCATGTGGAAGTACTGTGGAAGATTATGTTGAATTATGCAAAATTTTAAATAAAACAGATATAGATGGAGTAGAATTAAACCTATCTTGTCCAAATGTAAAAGAAGGGTGTTTAGCTTTTGGAACAACATATGAAGGTGTAAAAAATGTTACAAGTCAAGTTAGAAAAGTATTAGATAAACCGCTAATTGTAAAACTATCTCCAAATGTAACAGATATAACTCAGCCAGCTAAAGCAGCACAAGATGCAGGAGCTGATGGTGTTTCTTTAATAAACACACTTCTAGGAATGAGTATAGACATTCATAAAAGAAGACCTATACTTGCAAATAATACAGGAGGATTATCAGGACCAGCTGTAAAACCGGTTGCTGTAAGAATGGTTTATCAAGTTGCACAAGCTGTTGATATTCCTATTTTAGGATTAGGTGGAATTGTAACAGGAGACGATGCAATTGAATTCATGTTAGCAGGTGCAACTGCTGTGTCTATAGGAACTGGAAATTTTATAAGTCCAGAAGTTTCGGTAGATGCGGTTAAGGGCATTGAGGACTATATGAGAAAGTATGGCATCGAAGATATTAATGACATAATTGGAAAAGTGCAAATGAATTAACGTTTTCAAATCGAGAATGGAGAAAACTAAAAAAATACGAGAACAATCCCTGAAATTCGCAAATCAGTACAGTTTAATTTGACACTTAACGGAAAATATTATATAATATAACAGTTCTAATTTTCACTAAAGGAGTGTTTTACTTATGGAAACAGACAAGATTTTGGTTGAATTACCAAAATTCCTTGACCAGATCAACTTGAATGAACTTCATGAGGGAAAAAATGTTTTTAAAAATGAATACTTTTCCATCATAATTTTCAAAAGTCTGGGCAAAATGCGGTATTATGCAAAGTTCAATACACCGAAATTACGGTATTTGTACGACTTTGTAATTACACATTCTGGACCAAGAAATCGTTTCTTCGAAGATGGAATTGAAATTCTGGAAAACACAAGGCACTATTCCTTTATACCTATGGATTTTACCGTCAATATGAGGAAGATTTCTAGATATGAGGTTGACTGGAATATGCGTAAATTCGCGTAATTTTAATTAGACGATTGCCAAGGGGCGGAAGCTAAATAACACAGTTTAATCTGTGGCATTTACTCCGTCCCTTGGCATTTATTTTTCTATTCTAATTGGATTCAATTTGATTTTATGTCAGGTATCTTCGTCCAAAATGACAGATTGCGTCCCCAAAATTTGAAAAAACACTTGAAAATTACATAATCTTCTGATATAATATTCCACAGACTATATTATAAAGAAAGAGTGAAAGGTATGGAAGAGTTAGATTTAAAGCAATTATTTAAAATTTTTTGGAACAAAAGACTACATATCATAGCTATAGTACTTTTATTTTTAATAATCGGAACAATTTATTCATTCGCATTTGTAAAACCAAAATACAAAGCATATACAACACTAGTATTAGCACAAGCTGATGTAATGGTACCAGAAGGTGAAAACGCAAAAGGAATTACACAATCAGAATTAACATTAAACCAAAAATTAGTACCAACATACAGCGAATTGGTAAAAACAAAGAATGTATTAAGAGAAGTTATTAGAGAATTAAGACTAAACGTTAATGAAGACGAACTTAAGAAAAATGTAACAGTAAAATTAGTCGAGGATACAGAACTTATTCAAATAACAGTTACAAATAAAAACGCATTAGATGCTAAAAACATAGCAAACAAAATTGCAGAAATATTCTCAGACAGAGTAAGCGAAATTTACAAGATTAACAACGTAACAATAGTTGACGAGGCTGAAGAAGCAACAGAACCATATAACATCAATCATATTAAAGACATAGCAATATTTATGGTTGTAGGACTAGTAGTCGCAATAATATATGTATTATTAACAAACTTACTAGACTCTACAGTAAAATCAGCTGAAGATGTTGAAAAAGAACTTGAAGTTTCAGTATTAGCATCAATCCCTACATTAAAGGATGAAACAAAATCAAATAAAGGAGGGATTTATTAATGCAAAACGAAATTATAACATTTACATCTCCAAAAGCGTCAGTATCTGAAATATTCAGAACATTAAGAACAAACGTACAATTCATGACAGCAAGTAGTGAACACAATTCAATTTTATTCACAAGTACACAAGCTGGAGATGGAAAAAGCTGGATAGCAGCAAACTTAGCAATTACATTTGCACAAGCAGGTAAAAAAGTAATTTTAGTAGATACAGACATGAGAAGGGGAAGACAACACAATATATTTGAACTTGCAAATAACAAAGGTTTATCAAACTATTTAATATTATCAGTAAAAGACTCACAAGATGCTTTAGCTGAATATATTCAACCAACATTAATAGATAACCTATATGTTATTACAGCAGGTGTTGTACCACCAAACCCATCAGAATTATTAACAAGTACAAAAATGGTTAATTTAATAAAAACATTAGAACAAATGGCAGATATAGTAATATTTGACTCAACACCAAGTACAATGGTAACAGATGCTTTAGCAATTTCAAGATATGTTGGTTCTACATTAATAGTAGCAACACATAAAAAGACAAAAATGGAAGTGTTAAAACAAATTAAGAAAAATATTGAAAATGTAGGTGGAAGAGTTAGTGGTGTAATATTAAACAAAGTACCACTAAGCAGAAAAGAATATGGAAAATCATATTATTATGAAAGTTCTATAGTAGCTTCAACTGTAAAACCAAAGAAGTTTAAAAATAAATCAGCAGAAGCTGGAGAATCTGGTTCAAAATTATTTGGAGGATTATTTGGAGGAAACTCAAATAAAGTTGAAGATCAAAAAGTAGAACAAATGAAACAAAAACTAGATAAAGTTGATGAAGAAAAATCAAATAAAGTGACAAATGATGGAAATAATAACGACGAAGACTTAAATGTACTATTAAAACAATTAACAAAATACCTAGAAAACAAATAGTCAGAAAGGTAAAGGGGATTTGTAATGATAGATATACATACTCATTTGTTAAACGGAGTTGACGATGGTTCAAGAGATGTTATTGAATCACTAACTAGTTTTAAATTAGCTGAAGAAGCGGGATTTACAGATATAATTTTAACACCACATTACATTAAAGATTATTACGACAATGATTATGAAAGTACGAAACCTAAAATACAAGAATTAAAATCAAAGCTATATGACAACAACATTTTAATAAAATTGCACCATGGAAATGAAGTATACATTTCAGAAGACATAGGCGATTTAGCAAAAAATGGAACTGTTGCAAAGCTTGCAAGAAGTAGATATTTGCTATTTGAATTACCACAAAAAAGCAGAATGCTAACACTAAATCAATTAGTGGATGACATTATTGCTGCTGGATGTGTACCTGTTTTAGCACACCCAGAAAGATATATGTTTGTTCAACATAACCCAAACGAATTACTTCCATTAATACAAAAAGGAGTATTAATGCAAAGTAATTATGGAAGTATAATTGGACAATACGGAAAAGAAGCACAAAAAGCATTAATCAAAATGTTAAAAAGCAATATGGTTCATCTATTAGGATCAGACACACACAGAACTGGATTTATCTATGGACACTTTGGTAGAGTAGAAAGAGAATTTTTAAAATATATAAGTGAAGAAAAATTTGAAGAACTTACAACAAAAAATCCAAGTCAAATTTTAGAAGATAACAAAATTGAAATAGAAGAGCCAATACCAGTTAAAAGAAGGTTATTTGCATTTGCGTAATGTTATGAAAAATATAAAAATATAGTAGTTTACAAAAGAGGAACGCCTTTTAAAGACGTTCCTCTTTTGCAAAAAAATTAGAAGTTTTAATAGAAAAAATTAAAAGTGAAACGAAGCAACTGTATTTTTAACTGGCTCGTTCCACTTTATACGTAAGCAAATAGCTGTACTGCTAATTGCTGAAATCATAAATATTAAAAAACTAACGAATATTGCAAGTAATATTCCTAAAACTATTTTTTTAACATTTTTCTTTGGTGTATAAACAATTAGTTGATTATCCAAAATGATCACTCCCATTAATTTTAGTAATAATATTAAAAAAATATGCTATAAATTTAATATTGTGAGTATTAAAGCTCACAATAAAAAAGATTATATAACGGTTTTCTTAGTTTGTAAAGAAAAAATGAAAAATTTGTAAAAAAAGTCAGCAAAATTTGTTGAAAAAGGGTAGCTGTTGGATTATAATATTGAACTTGGGAGATGGAAAAATGGTAAAATTTGATAAAAAGTTTATAACAAGAACAATTTTAGTTGTTCTTATAATAATAAATTGTGTTGTAATATTTAAATTCTCTTCACAACAGGCTGAACAATCAAATCAATCTAGTGGAAAAGTTGTGGAAACAATAGTTGAAAACAGTCCTAAAACAAAGAACTTAAGCAAGAAAGAAAAAGAAAAGAAGAAAGAAGAAATTGTAGTGCCAGTTAGAAAAACAGCACATTTTACAGTATATATGTGTTTGGGAGCACTGACTTATTTACTAAGCAGAACATTTGAAGGAAAGAATTGGAAGAAAGTTTTGATTAGTATTGGTTTTGCATTTTTGTATGCTTGCAGTGATGAAATGCATCAATTGTTTGTCGGTGGAAGATCTGGCGAGTTTAGAGATGTGTTGATTGATAGCTCAGGTGCTGCATTTGGTATTTTTATGGTGTGGTTTGTGTGTAAAGTTTGGTGTTTGATTAGGAGAAAAAAGTAAAGAAAAATAGATAAAAAAATATCCGAAAAAAGCATAAGAAATATGGCTAAAAAGCTTGAAAAATGTACTAATTTATTATATAATGGAAACTAGCTTTTTAACGAAAAAAAGGGGTAGTAAATATGAGTGATGAGTTAGAAGTAGCAAAGGAGAAAAGTTTAACTGAAGTTAAGCCTTCAAAACGTGACATATTATTAAATAACAAAGTTGTCTATGCAATTACAATTATAACAAAGAGATTTATCGATATATGTGCCGGAGTGGCAGGGATGTGTGTATTAATACCATTAACAATAGTTTTATATATCGTTAAAGTAGTGGACAAAGACAACGGTCCATTATTTTTTTCGCAAGAGAGAATTGGAAAAGATGGCAAGTTGTTTAAAATGTATAAGTTCAGAACAATGGTTGTTGGAGCAGATGATGTTTTGAAGAAGTTGCTTGAAGAAGATGAAGAGGCTAGAAAAGAGTATAGTAAGAATAAGAAATTGAAGAATGATCCTAGAATTACAAAAATTGGTAAGTTTTTGAGAAGTACTAGTTTAGATGAATTTCCTCAGTTTATTAATGTGCTAAAGGGTGATATGAGTTTAGTTGGACCTAGACC
>CAMUZC010000096.1 GCA_947165105.1 uncultured Lachnospiraceae bacterium
AATATTTTTCTAAATAATTTATTTATTTATTAATAATTAACCTTATATATTTATTTTTATCAAATAATGTTTATTTTAAATATATTTAAATAAATATATATTTTTTATATTTTTCAATAACCATTATTATTTACTCCAATTATATTAAGCTTGATTTTTATGTAATAATAAACTAGGATCTGCATTATTATTAGCATTTTGTTGGAAGGAAACATGTTTTACTTGATTTAATAAGCTTTTGTTTCTTTGTTGGAAAATGAATACAACAGTAACAAGTCCAGCAATTACAACAATTAATATTACAGCTATAACAAAGAATGCAGTTGAAGCCCCACCTGATTTGCTTGGTTTTGTTCCAGGTTCTTCTGGTGGTGGTCTTATAAGTCTTACTGATTTATAAGCTACATATTCTAAAACAGTATTTTGTTGTATTTGAGCAATAACTTGTAAACAAGCCCAATTTTCTAAATAACCTTTAGCAACTAAAGTTATTCTACCATTGACATCTTTAGGATTACGTTCATATACGGTATAATATGGAGACTCCATTACAGCAATTGTTTCACAATTTTCTCCATAGTTAAGAGTAGAGTTTTCGACTACTTTGAAGAAATATGTGATATTTGCCTGATCTTTCTCTACATCGATTTTATTAAATGTACATTCGATTACTGTCTCATTATTATCATTTGTTTCTTTATATTCTATTTCATTATTATCTTTAAGCATTTTGAAATCAATATAATCTTCTTTTTTTTCAACGTTGACATATTTAAAAGCATAATTATTTAATTCAAAATCGTTATACTCTCTGTAATTTCTTTTTAATATATTCAAAAATATATATGGAATATTAAGATTAGATTTTAAATATATTATTAGTTTTCCTCTTGCTTTCACAATTTGATCCACAAGAGAAGTATCATTATTTCTTGACATAATACTATTTATAGCAAAATTCATATAATCACTATTAAATGCAAGTTCAATAATCATAATAGGTTTACTTCTATCAGCTATTAAAGTGTAATAGTTAGTATAATATCCGGTATATTTACCATAATTATATGTATTTTCAACAGGAGTAGTTTCGTCATTAACTTTAGAAAATTGTGCTTCGAGATTAAATTTGGAATATATTTTTTGTTCATACATTTTTTCTTTTTCTAAAGATAAATATACTGTAGGATTTTCTTCTGGTTTTACATTAAATTGTTTAATTATTTCATGAGATAAGAAAACTTGAGCAGTTTTAAGAGCTAAATCATAATTACCAAAAAGTGATTTACTCAAAGTTGGTGTTAATTCTGGATTTTGTTTAGCTTTATATATAGTACTTTCTCTAACTAAAGAAGCTTTGACAATGAATGGAGAATAACGATATTCACCTTCAGTATCAATATCAGAATCTCTGAAAGTAACAGCAACATTTAAATCACTGAAATATGCTCCAACTTTACTATATAAATAAACAGGTAAATCTGTTTTTCTATATCCAATTTCAATTGATTGTCCATATTTTATTTCATCAAAATTATTTTCAGCATTTCTTATATAATAAGAAATATAAAAGACAAATCCTGGATTTTGTTTGTTAACATTTGTGATAACTAATTCATCTACTTTTTCTCCTGATGTCAAAGCTAATCTATCTCCATTTCCTCTTAATTTATAAACTATACTAGCATCATCAGCCCATCTTATATCTGCTCCTCCTCCTAAGCATTCAATATTAACAATAAGACTAGAACTTGTAAAGAATTTAAGTCTTAAACTTTCTACTGAAAGAGATAATAATTGTTCAGAACTAGGATTAGGATAAAATTCATAATTAGCTGGATCAATTACATTAAACATAGGCAAAGAAGTAATTATCATAACAGGATTTCCATAATCAGTTATAACATTAACAAATAGATAATATTTTTTATCAGTGGATTTTGAAGATAAATCTGTATAAATATAATTAATATTACTTTTTATAGTACTATATTGAGCGGTTTGTTCTGTTGGAGTATTTGATTTTAAATAATCAAAATTATATTCATCATAATATTTTCTTTCGATAAAGCTTGCTAAAGTCACAGTAGCAGCAGTTTGATTAAGTGAATTAGCATGAACAATTAAAGGTAATCCTAAGGATACATCTTCGTCATCATATGTTACCATGAATAAACAACGATATACTTCATCGTTTACAAATTGAGGAGTACAAAGGAATTTTTGATCAGCATTTATTTCAATTATATCAAGTTCAAAATTATCATTCGGTATATGGACTCTTAAAGAGAATAATTCCGTATCAAGTGAATCCATTTTATCGGTCCAAACACCTATAGTAAGACTCAAATCTTGTATTGAATTTTCATAAGGTGGTCTTACTTTTCTATTTCTTGCTTTATCTAATATATCTAATTTTGCTAAAGTAAAAATGGTATCAGTACCGGGAGGAAGTAATTTAAAATCAGCATTTTTAGTGGTAGGTCTTGTTCCTCCTACATTAATAAATAATCCAGCAACTGAAGATTGCCAATCAATTTCTATTTGTATTGAATCATGTGGTAGCCATACTTCATAAAATTGATAAATTCTTTCATTTTGTGAAAGATCAACGTTTCCGACAATGTATTCTTCAGTTTGTATAACAACTTTTGGTATATCTGTATATGCGTGATTATTAGGATTAATTCTTGTAATAATTGTAAATGGATAGAATTTATAATCGTTTACATAATCACCAATTTGTGAAACTCGAATGGATAATAATAAGTAACATCCTTCAATGCAGTCTTGTGTGTCTTCGACACCAATTTCGAATTTTTTAGTATATCCATTATATGGTAAAGAATCCTCCCATTCTTCAGATGGCATTCTATATATACCTCTCCAATTTGCCTCTTGGTCGACTGAAGTCTGATCTTTTCTTACAATTTTACCCCAAACGTTACCAAAATCTCTCAAGAAATTTACCATAACTTCTCCTACTTCATTTTTACCTACATCAGTATATAAGTAATAAACTCTATCACCACATGTGAAATCTTTTTTAGCTTGACTTTTTTGTATATAAGATGGATTATTTTGAATTTGTCTAATAGTAACTTCCACCATAGGATCTGTTTTAACCATATTTTCCAAAGGTTTATCATAAGTAACTTCTACAATTACATTACATAAAGTATTTCTTTCACAATGAGTTGTTAAGTTATTTCCTGGAATGTAATTAATTTCATCTCTTGTTAATGAATATTCTTTAAATACTTTAGTTTCACTATTGAGATAAATTTTCATGGTATAATAAGCTTGATCAACAACATTAAAATTAATAGCTAAATCTTTTTCTGGGTCAGCATGGGGGAACAAAAATCTTACAGTTTTGAAAGCATCAGTGAAAATAACTTGTTGATTTACATTTTCAGCAACAACTATTTCAGTTTCATAATCATCATCTTTTGATTCATATCCTGCTACATATAACATACACATTTTATGGTTATAATTTGACAAATCTTGTTCACTTATTATAATATGATACGCATATTTTTCATCAGTATATCCACTGGTGTCATCCTTAAGAACTTCTTGAGCATATCCATCAAAGAATTGAATTTCGGTTTCCTCTCTCCATACTTGGAAATCGCAGTTTAGAGCGAAAAAGTTCGCTAAAAATGGTTTTTTAGCTTTAGTTCTATGATTTACTAGATATACTGTTTTAATTTTTTCCATTGAGGTGGGATCAATTTCGACTAAATAACTTTCACCTGAAGGAACTATTTCTTCTGTTTGTATTAAATTCATTGAATTCATACCAAATTGAATTGTGAAAAATGAATTTGCAGATGCAACATATTCTATTTCTATTATATCTAAAGCAAGTTGAGCAAAATTGAAGTGGAAAAATACTTTGTTTGAAAGGTAATATTTATAATAATTGATATCTATGAATTCTTCACCAAGTTTACCATTTTTATTTGGGCTCTTCATTTTTGCTTCAAAACTAACATCTCCGCTAAATACCATAATATCAACAGTGGCTCTTTGTACTTTTATTCCACTTTTTAAATCGGCCAAAAAACTACCTCTTTCTCCTTTTAAAACATATTTAGAAAATTTTTCATTTTCTACTAAATTTATATCTCTTCCTGGAATAAATATAGAAGTATCAACTTCACAAAATTCTTCACCACCATTATCTCCATCTTTACAATGAACAATCATTACATTTTTTTCATTGGCAAGTGCATCTGAAACACCTGATTTATCCACGGTTGTTTCCCATATTGCTTGTTTTCCGACTCTTTTTATTTTTGTCAAACTATCGATTTTATCTTCATAATCACAATTGGGTAAAGTGCTACATTTTTCTACATATAAATCAGCAACTCCTTTTCTGACATATACATTATAATTATATCTTTTATCACCTGAATCTATTTTTCCTCCATGAAAGACAGCATAATCTCCTTTTGGAATCATTCTTCTATAAGTTTGGCCTATTGTTTGTGGAGGATAAAATTTATATAATTTATCAAGACTTGTAGGTTCTAATATAGATATTGAATAAACGACGTAATCCATGGTAACTTCTTCTAGGTAGGAAAATTCGAAACAGATTGATCTCATTTTTCCATTTGTTTTTATCAAATGTGATAGATGGCCATCCAAAATTTCTTGTTCAGTTTCTTCCATATACATATTGTTTTCATCAGCAAGCCAAAATAATCCATATTTAGAATAAATTGTCCCTGTTAAATAAAATTTATTAATATATTTATATTTTTCTGAGACAAAAAGACTAACAGGGAAGCATTCTTCTTTGAAATAACCTTCTTTTTTATCTAAAACTCCCATAACAGCTGGTCCATTTGGGTATAATAAGTTATCTACGGCTTTATTATCGTAAACAGTATGGACATTAAGTGTAATATAATCTCCCTTTGTTGGATTTTTAATACTAAAGGATTTTAAAACAGCACTATTTTCTTCAACTGGTAAAGGAACAGTCACTATTTTACCATTACCTATATCAATTATATAATCACTGCTAACATCATCTACATCTAATACAGCTTTGGAACTTCCTTCAAAACCAATAATTAAAAAGCTCCCTTCTTTAGCTTCTCCCATTACATCAAATCTCATTTCTTTTGTGTCATCTGAAGCATAAAATGAATATACTGAATTAACGTCAATTTCTGCTGTTTGAGCCCCCGTTACTTTTACATTATAGCCACAATTACTGTCTTGGCATTCTACATTAATATATAATTCTTTTCCATTTGCTTGAAATTGTTCCCTTTTAACAAAAAAGAAGGCAGGTTTTCCTTCGGTATTTTTAGCAAAAGCTTGTCGGTCTGTTTTACAATTTGCGTCTGTGGGAGAAAAACAAATAAGTGGAGTTTGGGAACCTTCGTCTGGGGTTACCACTACCTTAACATAATAAGGATATGATTGTTTAAATTCTGGAGTTATTGTTTTAATTTTGGTTTTTTTATCATGTTTGTATTCAGCTGATTGAGTACTATAATCATAATCAATCCAGATAGTATCTGCTAATATATATGTTATTAAGCTTAAAAACAAAAATATTAAAGCAATTTTTTTTGCCATCAATTGATTTATATATCTTTTAATAATTTATTTTAATAAATAATGAATTAATGAATTAATTGATTTTTTAATTAAAAT
>CAMUZC010000097.1 GCA_947165105.1 uncultured Lachnospiraceae bacterium
TATATTAAACAAGATATGGCAAAAAAGCAAAAAACTTTCATGAAATTATTATCTCTATTTTTACTCATCAACATTTTTGCATTAGCTTTATCCAAAGAAATTAAATATGATAGTGGAACAAAAAAAGCAAATGATAGTGTCGATAAAGCTTCAGCTTTAGAAAATTTATACACCCTAAAAATAGAAGATGGAAATGATATCCCAAAATACATAAAGGTAACTTTAACTCCAAAAGGGGAACAAAAGACCCCTACCCTCTGCTATTCATCAAAAGATCAAAATTGCAAAACAAACAGAGTAGTATTAGCCTCAAGAGTTGATAAAAAATCTGTTATTGCTTGCGTGAAAGGAAACGAAATACAGTCAAATTCAAAATCACTTTATACTACTGTTACTTGCAAAGAAGCTGGATGTGGTTTTGATATCCTTTTCGAAGGACAAGATCGATGCCAGGTTGACGCTAGTGATGGTACAATTTATTCTTATGAAGTCACAGGCGCTAATAACGTAATGGATTTTGAAGCTGTGGGTATATCAGGTGGCTATGAAATATTCTTTATGAACATAGGTATAGAAGGTAGTGATTCAGCCACTATAACAGTAAATGGAGTTCAGCCTAAGCTTGTTAAATACGACGGAGCTCAAATGGTTACTTATCAAATAGAAAACGCAGAAGATTTTAATGTTACTTCTTTAGCTAATTTTACTATTAGTGGAATGAAAGTAGGAGAATTCGTCAGAATTGCTGTTTATTTATCCAAAAATGGAGCTGGACCTGACAACTTATTGTACCCTGGAGGACCTTATGTTTTAGGTGTTGTTTATCGTAATAATATAATATATCCTGAATTATGTTTGCCAGTAAGTGCTTTTATTTCTGATGAATTTTCAAGTTATACTCAATTTTATTTAACCGGGAAAATATATTCTAAATATGCTTTATTTTGGGTTGGAGACGCAGAAAAACAATATCAACAAGAAACAGATACAGAAATTAAAGATGGATTGATAGCCTTTGCAGTAGAACCGAAAGGATCATTAAGACATATCTGTTTCGAATTTTCTTTTGAAGACTTCGTAATAGAAAAAGACGTTCTCTTTTCGGTAAAAATAGTTCCTATTGCTGGTAAAAACACTCCAGATTTTTATTTCTCAAATCCTCCAATGATTTTAGGCCAAACTTATAGAAATATGTTAACAAAAGGAAAAACTGTATTTTATCATGGGGCACAAATTGATAAAGATAAAGGAAGATATAGCTTTAACCTTTTTAATAGAAAAGGAGTTGCCCAAATGTACATGGCGGATTGTACCACCTTCCCAAATTGCAATTTTAATATGACCAAAGACATTGAGGATCCTAAAAAATTACAAATGGTGAGAAATACTGGTAAAATATCCATATATGATCAAATAATAGATCAACCAATGGCAGTCTTTGACCAAAATAAAAAATTAATGGTAATAAAATGTGTTGATGATGGTAGTGATCAATCAGGCTATTGTGAATTTGATATTACAATAAATTATAAAGGTCAAGATATATATTTAATCGAAGGTGAAAATAGGGCCAAATATGCAATACAAGGAGAAACAGGTAAATTTTTAATTGACTTTAAAAATGCCGTTAAACTTTCAAATGTAGGTGTTGAAATAATGGTTCATACAGGAGAAGTCACTTTTGATTCAGTGACATCATTAACATCACCCTTCTTTACCAAATATCTTTTATCAAATAAAGTCTTTTTCGACTTTGACCTAAATAAAGAAACTTGCGGCATTATAGAAGTGTCTTTCAAAGCAATTAAAAATTCATTTTTCACTATTAAATATGTACTTGATTATTCCACAGCAACCACTCCTTATTCTGAAGAAATAATTTTCCCTGGGGAAAGTTACATGATCAATATGGACCCAGGTTCTGGTACAAAGACTCTTCGTTTCAATAATGACAGATATAAATCAGGTCAAATGTATTTAACAAACTTTTTCGCAATTAATTGTGATTTTAAAGTAACTACTAATAAAGCTCAAGGTGGAGAAACAGAAATTCCTTTCGCTGATGGATATGCCCAAGATACTCTAAACTATGATGAAGGACAAATTTATTCTTCATCATATTATGATTATAAAGTAAGCATAGAAAAAATTGAAGAAAGTAATTATAATAAAAAAATGTGTATGCTTTATGTCATCGGTTATCAAACTATGGATTTATTTTATTCGACAAGAATATGGATTGGGAACAATATCAATCAACAAATTATATTTAATGATTTCTTCACTTATATTAAATTCTTATACCCAGTGCCTGATCTTAACACTGATTTAGTCGTTTATGCAAATATCATTGATAAGGCTTTTTATTATATTAACATTGCTATAGATTCTGAAGATAATAAAGTTTATAGAGATACAATAACTAAAAGTACTCCTTATTATTTAGATACTGATTTATTCTCCAAAAATTGTACGGCAAATACTTTTTGTAATATTATCATAGAAATACAGTTAGTTCGTCCTATTGAAAGCTTACCAAAAACAAATCACATGGTTGAAATCACTGTAAGAGAAGCTACAAAAGAAGGAGATTATACCCTTTTAAGAGTACCTACCTATATACAAAAAGGAATAGCTAAAAAAGATTTCACTACTGGGGATGGATATTATTATGTATATACAGATTTAGGAAAAAATGACCAAGGTGATATAACAGTTAACTTCTTCAGAGATTATGGAGAAGTTTATGGAAGAATTGTAAAAAAAGATTCAAAAGATGAAGGCGCTGAAGTTGAATGGATGGAAAAATATAGACTTCCTGGAAGTGAATGGCCAGGAGATGAAGTTAATTATAATAAATACTTAAAAAAATATCATATAAGTATTGAAGACACAGAAGATTGTATTGGAGGATGTTATTTAATACTAGGGATAATTATTTCACAGATTGGTGAAATTGCGGAAGAATGGAAGTTTTATCCTTTCAGTATAATCACTGAAATAAGTCAAAATTCTTACGGTCAATCAACAGATATTCCTGTAACCACAATTCAAGTTGATGAATTCATAATAGGTAATGTTAAAATTTCTAACAATGTAGAAATATCACAATTTTATAAAATATGGCTCCCACGTGATACCTATGAACTCTACTTCGATTGGCAATCTGAACTAGCCGGATTATACATAAATGTCGATGATAGTTTACCAACCGCAGCAAATGCTGATTTTATCCTTAAACCAAACGGTACTGATAGTATATTAGTCTTAGAAAAAAACCAAATCTTAGAAGCAATTGAGAAAAAGAAGGTACCTTTACCTTATGAAGGATCCTTAGAAGATGTTAAATTAACTATTGGTATTTGGACTGATAAAACAGACTCAGTTGGTACTGAATTATATTCTTTAAGAGTTCATGAAGTTAACATAGAACAAAGTGATTTGGATATTTATGAGGTTAACACTGATCAAAAAATATTATGCAAACCAAAAAGTATCGGAACAGGAAAATACTATTGCTTATTCATGGTTACTTATGATGACCAAGATGTAAAACAACAATCAGATTTATTGGTTTATGCTACATCAACTAATAAGGGAGATTCAACCGTAATGTATGCTAGCTTTATTTCTGCAAATATTTATAATGAGTTTATTGCTGATACATTACGAGGAAGTATTCCTAATGAAAACTCTGCTGCTTATGATACTATAAATTTGGACACTAATTATTTCTATATTCAATTACATAAAATACAAAGCAAGGACCAATATTTATATGTGAATGTTATTTCTTTCTTCCCTGATGATATCATGATGGTTGCCTCGATGAATTGCTTTGATAGAACTCAAGAAGGAAATATTCAAATATTTTACCCAAAAGCAAAAACTGAACAAATCGTACAAGCAAAAGAAGACTCATTAATTTTAGATTTTTCTGTTGATAGTAGTCTAATAGTTAATATTGAAAACTTGGGAGGAGAAGCTGATTTAAGATGGGAAGAAGATGATCAAATTGTGCATTATTTAAGAGGAAAAGGAGATCGTTTGACTTTGACTACTTCTACTAATTATAAAAGACTATTAATCAAAAAATTAAAATCAGATAAACCAATAAAGGAAAAAGATCCTGGCTTTGTTTTCATTTTTGATTATTATTCTAGAGATTCCTCTAAAAACTTCGATGAAGTTGTTTATGGTAGCTCTATTGAAATGGCTTATAGAGACACTGATCTTCCCGTATATATGTATAGCAAAAAAGTTGATTATTCTAATGATATAAACATTGCAGTAACTTTCAGGGATTCTCGAGATGATACAGAAGGGGAATATACAACAACCCCAATAGAAGTAAGAGCCTTTTTGGATAAAAGGGATTTAATATATGCAGCAAAAGCTACTCCTGAGTTTGAACCTTATGGAAATAAAATAGATGGAATTTATGATCCAGCAATAAAAACTGCACAAGTATTCCTTCCTGATCTTGTAATAAATTTGGATTTCAAAATAGATCCAAAAGATTATCCTACTTTGCTTTTGTTCTTGGGAAAAAGCAACGCTTATGAAGACAAAGTATATAAAACATTTGATGTGGAAGCGCAATTCACAAGGACTAATAGCTTGGTAGTCCCTAATGAAAAGGTTTATAATTACGGAAAATTCAACGGACTAATCACCCAATATTATAAACTTAGAAAAGATACAGTAAAAAAAATAATGAAAATAGTTATTTCTTTCAATGGCGATTTATTAACTTTCTCAATTGGTGATAGAAGCAATCCCTATAACCAAACGGAAAAATTCACTAATAAAACTGAAATAGGCAAAGGAAAAATACTCATAACTATAGAACCTCCAGAAAATATGGATTTCATTTATTTGAATGTTTACAAAAAAAGTTACATGGAAGATCCTAATACTCATATCCAAAATTATGCCTTTAAATATATTAATGTTGAAAGTGACGACCAATTCTTTGATTATGGTATTAAAAATAATAATGGTTCTTTAACATACAAAGATGAAAGAAAAGACGGTAAAGTTACTATAACTGCCACCTTCAATAGAGTTGATATAGATAAAGGAAAAGCTAATATTACTTATTTCTTGAAAATTGTGGATTCTAGAACTTATATTCCAGGAGAAGACTTTAATACTGTAGCTGTCACAGAATCTCCTTATTTCACTAAATACAAAAGAAATCCTGATTTTGATGCCACGGATAAAATTACTTTGAGTGCTACTGGTGACTTCCAATACTGGCGTTGCATTCAAGTAATTGCTCAAATTCAACAAAATAAAGTTCTGGAATATATCGCTTATGATAGTGTTTGCACAGAAAAAAATGTGCCCACTGATCATAAAGATGGAGGTGATGAAAATTTAAATGAAAAAAGCGACAATACTGGATTACTTATAGGTATATCGGTTGTTCTTGCTCTTCTTATTATTGGATTGGCCATTCTTGTGTTCTACTTCCAAAAGAAAAATAAGAGCCTTATGAACCAAGTTAAGCATGTATCATTCCAGCAAAATAATACTTCTTCTTCAGATCCTGATTTACTTTTGGCTAAAAATTAAGTTGAAATTTTTTTTGCTAGGTTCAATATTGAAAAAATAAAAAATCGTGGTTTATTATTTAAATAAATATTATTATTGTTAAGATTAAAAGGTTAT
>CAMUZC010000098.1 GCA_947165105.1 uncultured Lachnospiraceae bacterium
GTATAATTTTAAATGAATAATAAAAAATAATCTTATTTAATATACATATAAAAAATAAATGAGTACAAAAGAAAAAGATCAAAAAGAAAATGAAGAAGAAGAAATAGAAGAGGAAGTTGAAGAAGAAGTAGAAGAAGAAAACGAAGAAGAAAATAATGAAGAAAATAAAGAAAAGGAAAAACCAAAAAAAAATCCGAAAGTACAAAAAGTAGAAGAAGAAAAAGTAAACAAAGATGAAGAAGAAGAAGAAGAGGTAGAAGTTGAAGTTGAAGAAGAAGTAGAAGAAAAAGAGGATGAAGAAGTCGAAGATGATGAAAAAAATGAAGAACCAACTAAATTACCGCAAAAAACTAAAAATGGTCTTGATATATCTATGGAATTAATCAAAAAATTGAAAGAAAGTTCAATAGATGATTCAGATGATACTATTTGTGATTTCATTAATCAAAAAGGTTTACCTATGGAAATAAAAGATGAAAATACTTTAGTTTTAATCTTATATTTCCATAAATTATGTGTTCCTTTTGAAAAAATATTGAGTTCTTTAGACAAAAAAGATATTGTAAAAATATTTTTAAATTCGTTAAAAGAAAGCTATTACTTATTTGCTGATAGTCAACGAAAACATTTTAATTATAAATATATAGCCAAAAAAACATTTCCAAATTTAAAAAAATCCGAAGAAAAATCATTAATTTCTATGGAACTAAGTTCAGACGAACTTAATGAACCACTTCCATCTACGCCTTCCGTCTTTACAATTAATGAAAAGATTTTGGAATTAGGATTGGAAAGCAATGGAAAATTAGATGTTTATTCAAAAATTCATATCCTTAAAGCATTAATAAGTCTTGTGAATGCTGAAAAATTAAATCCTTTCACAAAAGATTTTCAACAAATGGAAAATGATTTAATTAGACTTTATAAAAATGCACAAAAAGAAAAAATGACAGAAGAAAAATATAATGAATATGTAAAAATATTCATAGACGGTGAAAAAAGAGAAGATTGGATGAAAATAATTGCATCATCAAAAAAAGCAATAAGTATTTTCCAAAATATAAATGATTTAGATTCAATTAAAATATATGAAAGATTATTTATACAATTATTGGGTCATCTTGATAGAGAAGTAAGAAATGATGCAGTTAAAATTTTAAATATTATTTATGATCAAACAACTTGGCAAGAAAAAAGTCCCTTCCCTTTAGAAAATACCAAAATACAATTATTAGGAGAAGAATTAAATTTAGAATTAACAATTGACAAAGAATCATATGCAGAAAAAAGTGTTGTATTAGTAGTATCTTCTCCTTCATTGAATGATAATATAAAGCATACAGTAACAACTTTTGTTAAAAGTGAATCAGAAGAAGCAATTGATGATACTATGAAATTAAAATTTAAATTAGGCAAATTAAGTAAATGCGGATATTATGATTGGTATTTAGTCCGTTTTAGTAAGGGAAGATTTTCAAATATAAAAATAATAAAAAAAAAAAATAAAATCGATGGAAAAGGTCGTACAATTGCATTAAATAAAGATGTCAGAAATTTATCCGCACATGAAGTTTTCCCAGATTTAATAAAAGCGGAAATTGACAAAAATCAAGGAAAACTCATAAGAAGAGGAAATTTCAAAACTTTAGAAAGTAATTTAGAAGAACTAAGTAATAGATTTATCAATTGTTTATATATAATGGGAGCTTTAGAAAGAGATAATAATATAGCTTATGATGAAGAAACAGGTAAACCAATTGATATAGCTAATACAGATGCATCTCCGATGGCTATTACTAATAGAGCCTCCATTTCTTCTTTATTAGGTGGAGATGAAGATTTTAAATCATTAGTTAATAAAGCAAAAAGTTTACATATTAAAGTTATTATAGATTCTTTATGCAGAATTAGTTCTTCAAGAGCAAATAGAAAATATAGAAATGTTTTATTAAGATATTTAGATACTCAAAGTAAATTACAGTTATGCTATGGTAGTGATGGAAAAAGTGTTCAATATGAAGATAGTACTGTCTTGAATTATAGAAAAGTAGAAGCTTGGGAAATGCTTATTAATGAAATAAAAACAATTGTAGATAAATTTGGTATAGATGGATTACATTTAGATAATTGTCAAATATGGCCACATATAATGGAAATGAATAACTATGAATTATATAGAATTGATAATGATGGACAACCGGCCTATTCCCCCATGGAAATTCTTAATGGAGAAATTGTTATTCCAAATTCTGAAAGCGGATATTGGCAAACTGATAACTGTGATAATTATGCTAATCCATTATTAATAAAATTAACAAGAGAAATATGGAATGAATATCCTGAATTTATTTTCTTAGGAGAATGTTGGTTAGAGGAAAGATATTCTCAAAGACATGTAAGTTTAGTAAAAAGTGGTATTATTCCAAGAATGTATACATTACCGGTAATTATATCCCAAATGTTAGGAAAAAAAATATTACATAATGGAAATATTGAATCCGTCCAACCAGAAAATGTCTCTATTATAAAAGAATGGTATGAAGAAAATTATAAAAATTTACCAGAAGGTTCAATTTTAGTCCAAAGTTCAAGTGGACAAGTATGGCCTTATCCAGCATTATTATATGGTAAAGGTAATTGGAGTGCAGTTGATTTATTATTTACTTTACCTGATGTACCAATGACTTTCATGAACGAAATTGATGGAGAAGCTTATAGAGTCCAAATCACTAATGTTTATACTAGTAGAGAAAATAAAAATGAAGCAACTCAAAAAAATGATAGAAGTTTATTATCAAGAAGTAAAAGTTTAATGAAATTCATTGAAACAAAAGAGCAAGAGGAAAGAGAGAAAGAAAAGGAAGATAAAAATTTACCAAGAGTAAATTCAAAATTATTTTTAAATGATTATTTACCACAATATGATTTATCAGCAAGCATTAGTTCTATAATAAATTTGAGTGGAGTCACAAATGCTAAAGATATAGAAAGTAAACAACATCATTATGAACAATCATTAAGAAAAGATGATAAATTTGATTTAACAAAAATTAGATATAGATATGATCAAAGAAGACAAATGAGATCTAATCATAAAAGTTTAAAAGAAGGAAAATTGATTTATTTAAACGCTTATGATAATAATAATAATGTACATCCAGGAATATTCGCTTTCGCAAGAAAAACACCCGAAGAAACAGGTATATTTGCAATAAATTTCAGAGATCAAGAAACTAATTTCTTATTAGATTTAACAAGTTTATTAGGAGAAGATTCAACTTCAACTTCAATTTGTCATATAGTTGATTGGACTAGTAATAATCAAGGAGAATATTATTTCTTAAGAGAATTATTACAAAGTCATGTAAATAGAAAAATTGGTCCATATGAAACAGTCTGCTTTGGTTTTTCTACTTTATCTTTAAATAAAGAAAATATTAAAAGAGTAATGGAAAGAAGTAATTCTAGATTAATTGGTGACTTAAAAAGTATGGATAATAATTCTTTAGATAATTATCAATTATCTTTACAATTAAAAGAAATATTAGAAAAAGATTTACCCATTGAAGAATTTAGTAAATGGATGGATTATATTTTACAATTATTTGAAAAATATAATGTCAATTTTAATGATTATATAAGAAAAATTGAATTTTTAAAAAATAATGAGAAAATGACCACTGAATTCTTTAAAAAATGTTTTATTTTAAAAAATATCAAATCACCAGATAAATCTTATTTCAAAGTTATAGAAACTGCAAAAAATATTTTTGATTCAAATATTTTAGGACCTATATGCTTTGTTACTCCTGAACTTGGTCGTTGGTCAACAGTAGGAGGTTTAGGAGTCATGGTTGATGAATTAAGTCAAGGATTAAATGCAATTGGACAAGAAATAATTATGATATCTCCATATTATAACCAAAATCGTAAAGGAAAAACTGATTATTTAAATAATGATCCTTTCAATATACATTATACTAAAAATGTAACAATTTATCTTGATGCAAAATATGAATTTGGTGTACATTATGGTACAGGAAACAATGGTATAAAATATTATTTCTTACATAATGCCACAATATTCCCAAGACCTTATCCTGATTTTGGTCCAGCTGATATTACTAGAGAAATGGCTTGTTTTGGAAAAGCCTCTCTTCAATTATTATGTGATATAGGTATTATTCCTGCTCTAGTTATAACAAATGATTGGTTCACTGGATTTACCCCAGCATATGCAAGATGTGGAGCCTTTGGTGATGCTTTTAAAGGAACTACATTTATGCATATTTGCCATAACTTAGAGCCTAGTTATGAAGGAAGATTATATCCATCACCACAAATGGGAACTCTTCAAGGTATATATCAATTTAATCCAGATTGGGTAATAGACCCTTATTGGAAAGTTAAAATATTGAATCCATCAAGATGTGCCATTTTATTAAGTGATCAATGGAGTACAGTATCCAATTCATATAAGCATGATTTACAAACTACATCTCCTTTAGCATCATTACTTAATCAAAAGCCTCAACCATTTGCTTTTCCTAATGGTATTTTCAAGGAAAAAAGATTAAAAACTTTATTAGAAAAAGCCGGTGGTGATAGAAATCAATGTAAAAAATATATTCAACAAAAGTATTTCGGTTATCAAGATGCTGATTTTTCTGTACCAGTATATTCCTTTGTTGGAAGACTTACACAACAAAAAGGAGTACTTTTAATTTTAGATGCTGTTGAAGAAATGGTAAGAAGAACAAATGGAAAAATAAATATTTTAGTTGGTGGTATGGGAAATACAAGTGATCCATATGTTGGACAATGTATAAATAAAATTAATTATTTAAGAAGTAAATATAGTTATGCATTTTGGGCAAATCCATATGAATTTTTCACTGATGGACCTAAAATTAATTTAGGTAGTGATTTTGGATTAATGCCTTCACTTTTTGAACCAGGTGGAATAGTTCAACATGAATTTTTCATTGCAGGTACTCCAGTTATTGCTTTTAAAACAGGTGGTTTAAGAGATACAGTTTTTGAATTTAGATATGATAATAATACAGGAAATGGATTTACTTTCGAAAATCATAATGCATATGAATTAGTACAAGCTATGGTACGTTCATTAGGTTTATTCCAAAATAAAGATAAATATGAATTATGTAGAAAAAATGCTAAAAACAGTGCCATTGATGTTGCAGATGTAAGTAGAGCTTGGTGTAAGGAATTTTATAGATTAAAACATAAAATATTCTTCAATTTAAAAGATGCCAAAGATATAGGAGATCAAGCTTATGAATTAAGAAAAGGAGAAGATAATGATGAAACTAGAGATAAGACTTCATTATCATTATCTGAGAGTGAAAAAGAAAAAGTAGAAATAGATGATGGAAAAATACCAATAACATTTAGTTACAAATTTGAAAAAGGAAAAGAACCTAAAACTGTTTTATTATGTGGATCTTTTAGTAAGTGGACTGAAAAACTTCCTCTAACTTTTGATCCTTTAAGTGACAAATGGAATATAACGGTAAGATTGGAAAAAGGAAGGCATTTGTATAAATATATTGTTAATGATCAATGGATTATTAATCCTATGGAAAAAAATGAAAGAGGAAATGATGGAATTGTCAATAATGTAGTTGAAATATAATTGATTTATTATA
>CAMUZC010000099.1 GCA_947165105.1 uncultured Lachnospiraceae bacterium
ATTTAATTTATTGTTCAGATTGTTGGCTTTTTTTTAATAATAAATCAGGATCAGTATTAGAACCTCCAGCATTTTGTTGAAAAGAAACATGTTTGACTTGATTTATTAAACTCTTGTTTCTTTGTTGGAATATAAATACAACTATTACTAATCCTCCAATCAAAACAAGTAAAATCACAGCTACCACCACAAACACAGAAGTACTAATTCCATTAGAATCATTATTAGATTTTGGAGGTGGTCTTATGGTTTTTATTCCTTTATATGAAACATATTCTAAAATAGTATCTTGTTGAATTTGTGCAATAACTTGTAAAATTGCCCAATTTCCAAATTCACCAGTTGCAGTTAAAGTAATTTTTCCATTATCATCAATAGGATTTCTTTTATAAGCTGCATAATAAGGAGACTCCATTAAAGCTATAGAATCACATTCTTCTTCATCTACATAAGTAGAATTATCAATAATTTTGAAGAAATAAGTAATATTTGCTTTATTTTTTTCAATATCAATTTTATTGAATGTACAATCAATGGTAATTAAATTAGTTTTCTCATCTTTTTGTTCCTTTATTTTTAATTCATTATAATTTTCTAAAATTGTATAATCTTTAAATTCTTCTTCGTTGTCAATATTAATATATTTAAATACATAATTATATAAAGCTGGATTTGAACTTGGGTTATCATTTTTGAAAAAATTAAGAAATATAACTTTAGATGATTTTATTTTTGAGGTATCTAATAAAAGGAATATTTTTCCTCTTGATTTTTCAGATTTAATAATTAAATCAGTCATATTATATCTTGTTATAGCTTGATTTACTGCAAAATTAAGATATTTACTATTAAAAGAAATTTCTAGTGCCATATATTTTTTATTTATATCTTTTCTTAATCTATAATAATTTGTATAATATAAATTATGTTTTCCGTAGTTAAATGTTTTTTCTACTGGAATAAGAGCTCCATTTACTTTTGAAAATTGAGCTTCAATATTGAATTTAGAATATATCTTATCATATAATTCATTTTTTTCCAAAGATAAATATAATGTAGGATTATCTGCTAATTTTATGTTATAATTCTTAATTATTGTATTAGATAGGAATACTATTGCTGTTCTAATTGCCGGGTCATATGAACCAGTTAAAGATTTATCTGAAATTGGAGATAATTCTGGATTTTGCTTTGATTTATATATAGTACTTTCTTTCGCTAGAGAAGCTTTAACCTTAATTGGAGGGTAAGGCAATTCTCCTTCTGTATCTATTTCAGAATCCATAAAAGTAACTGCTATAAACAAATCATTAAAATAAGAACTAATTTTACTATATAAATAAATTGGTAAATCAGTTTCCCTATAAGTAAGTTCTATTGATTTTCCATATGTTACTTCATCAAAATTATTTTCAGGATCTCTTATATAATATGAAACATAAAAAACAAATCCAGGATCTTCATCATCAGTTAATTGATTATTAGATGTAGTTCTTTTTGTGATTACAATTTCATCTGATATTTTTCCCGAAGTTAAAGCTATTCTATCTCCAACTCCTCTTAAATTGAAAACTGTTTCTGGGTTATCTGACCATGAAACCATTGCTTCTCCACCTAATGTAACAATATTAACTATTAAACTAGATGTTGTAAAGAATTTTAATTTCAATTTTTCTACTGACACAGATAATAATTGTTCTGAAGTAGGATTAGGGTAAAATTGATAATTATCTTTGTTTAAGACATTATACATGGGTATAGAAGTAAGTATAAAAATATCATCTTCTTTATCAGTTATTACATTTACAAAAAAGTACTTTTTTAAACCTGGATTTAAATGAGTATAAATGTAATCCTGACCACTTCTTTCTGTACTAAATTCAGCAGTCTCTAAAGTAGGTGTCCTTGCCTTTAAAGTAGATGTATCATATTCATCGTAATAATTACTTTCAATAAAACTTCCATGAGTATAGGTTAAAGCACTTTGATTTACAGAAGAAGCATGAATAAGTAGAGGCATATTAAGTTTAACATCTTCATCGTCATAAGTAACCATAAATAAGCAACGGAATTTTTCATTATCTAAATATTTTGGACTACAAATTATTTTTTGATCTGTATTTACTTCAATTATATCTAAGGATATATCATTATTAGGTAAACGAATAGATAAAGAAAATACTTCAGTATCAATTGAATCAGTTTTATCAGTCCAAATACCAATTACCAGGTTTATATCTTGTAAAGAATTTGGATTAGGTATTTTAACATGTTTATCCTCTGCTTTTGATAATATCTGATATTTATCAATAGATAAAATAGAATCTCTTCCAGGAGGAAGTAATTTAAAATCGGCATTTTTTGTTGTGGGCCTTGTTCCCCCTAAATTAATGTATAGTCCTGCTACTTCAGATTGAAAATCAAAATCGACTCTATATGAATCATGTGGAAGCCATACTTCATAAAATTGATAAATTCTCTCATTTTCTGCAACATCAACATTTCCTATTATATATTCATTAACTTGGATAACAACTTTAGGAATATCTGTATATGCATGATTATTAGGTGTAATTCTTGTGATAATAGAAAATGGATAAAATTTAAAATCTTCAACATACTCTCCAATTTGAGATATTCTAATGGATAATAATAAATAACATCCTTCTATACAATCTTGTGTGTCTTCAACACCTATTTCAAATTTCTTAATATATCCATTGAATTCTATGGAATCTTCCCAATCATTTGATGGCATTCTATATATACCCCTCCAATTTGCATCTTCATCTATGGAAGTTTGATCTTTTCTTACTATTTTTCCAAAAACTTCACCAAAATCTCTTAAGAAATTGACTGAAACTTCTCCTATTTCACTTTTGCCAATATCTGTATATAAATAATAGAATAAATCCCCACAAGTGAAATCTTTCTTAGCTTGGCTTTTTTGTAAATAAGAAGGAGTATTTTTAATTTGTCTAATTGTAATTTCAATCATTGGCTCATCTGTATTTTGAATATTAGTTATATATTTTGAAAATGTCGCTTCAACAATGATATTGCACAAAGTATCTTTTGAACAGTGACCTAAAATTTCATTTCCTCCTATATAATATATTTTACTTCTTGTGATAGAAAACGATTTAAAAGGATTTACTTCAGAATTTATATAAATATTAATATCATAATAGGCTTGATCAATGATATTAACATAGATAGCTAAATCTTTTTCTGGATCAGCTTGTGGATATAAAAACCTTATAGTTTTAAAGTCTTTATTGAAAATAATTTGCTGATTAATATTTTCTCCAACAACTATTTCAGTCTTCATATCAGAGTCAGCTGATTCATATCCAGCTGCATAAAGCATACACATTTTATGATTGTAATTAGATAAATCCGATTCAATTACTTTTATTGTATATTCATAATTTTCTGAATTATATCCTGCTGTATCTGATTTTAGTATTTCTTGGGCATATCCATCAAAGAAACTAATTATTTTATTTGAATCAGTACCTTCTTTCCTAGATACTTCAAATTCACAGTTAAGTGCGAAAAAATTTGCTAAAAATGGCCTCCCTTTTTTAAATCTATAATTTGGCAAATAAATTTTTTTAGATTTATCTTGAGTAGTTGGATCAATTTGAACTAAATAGCTTTCATCTGAAAGAACTTTTTCTTCTAATTGCACTATGTTTTGAGGATCAATTTTATATTTAATAGTGAAAAAAGAATTAAGTTCAGCATTATATTCTATTTGTAAATTATCATACACAAGTTGTGCAAAGTTAAAATGATAAAATATTTTATTAGAAAGATAATATTTATAATGAGATATTTCAATTTCTTCTTGTATTTTATCATTATTTAATTTATTATCAAATCCTTTTAGATTAAATGTAACATCTCCACTATATATCATTATATCTACAGTTAATGCTTGAATCTTCATTCCTCCTTTGAAATCTAATTTAAGGATACCTTTATCTCCCGATATAACATATTTAGAAAATTGTTCATCTTCTATTATATTAACTGTATTTCCAGGAGTATAAACTGAAGTATCAACTTCACAATAATTATTATTTTCATTATCATCGTCTTTACAAAAAACAACCATTACATGTTTTTGAGAATCTAGAGCTTCATATTTTTTATCAATAGTAGTTTCCCAAATTGATATTTTATTTATAGATTTAACTCTAGTTAAACTTTCAATTTGAGATGTAGTGTACAAACAATTTGGATAAGTTGAACATTGAGTGACATACATTTGGGCAACTCCTTTTCTACTAAACATACTAAATGTCAACCTTTTATCATTTTGTTCTACTTTTGGTCCATTAAAAACTGCATAACTTCCTTTTGGAATCATTCTTCTATAATTTTGTCCTAATGTTTGTGGAGGATAAAAATTATAGATATTCTCAAGTTTGGTTGGCTCTAAAATAGATATTGAATAGGCCACATAACCCATATTGACTGTTTCTTCATAAGAAAATTCAAAGCAAACCGATCTTTTTTTTCCGTTTGTTTGGATTAAATGAGAAAGATGTCCATCAAAAATTTCTTGTTCTGTTTCCTCCATATACATATCATTTTCATCTGCTAACCAAAATAAAGCATATTTAGAATGTATTGTTCCCGTTAAATAATATTTATTAATATTCGAATATTTATCTCCAGCTAAAGCACTGATAGGGAAGCATTCTTCTCTAAAAAATCCTTCATGCCCAGATAATAAACCCATAATAACAGGACCATTTGGATACAATAAATTATCTTTTGCTTTACTATCTTCTACTACATGTATATTAAGAGTTATATATTCTCCAACATTATTTACTTTTATAGTAAATGTTGCTAAAATATTACTATTACTGTTAATTATTGGGAATGTGGTAATTCTTCCATTATCCAAATAATATTGTGGAAATTCATTATCTTCTTGAAAATCAACATTTATTTGTGCAGTAGAACTTCCTTCAACACCAATAGTTAAAAAGCTGCCATCTTCTGCAGTTCCCATAGCTTGAAATTTTATTTCTTTAGTATAAGTATTTACTACATAAGAAAAAACTGAATTAGCATCAATTTCTGCAGATTGGCCTCCTTCAAATTCTAAAGTATAACCACATCCATTTTCTTCACATGTAACAAATATATAACATTCTTCTGAATCATTTTGAAATTCTTCTCTTTTGATATACATCATTGAAGGAAGTCCATCGGATTTTTTTATTAATGAATGTCTATCTGAATTACAATTTACATCTGTTGGAGAAAAACATAAAAGTGGAGTAGGAATTCCTTCAGTTGGAGTGACTGTTACTTTAATATAAAAAGGGATTTGACTACCCTCGGAAAAATATAAAGCTACGGCTTTTGTCTTTTCACCGGTGGTGTGCTGATATTTAGCTGAACCTGTTGAAAAATCATATTCAACCCACTCTGTATCTGCACTTATAAACGATAAAAGGCATAAAAATAAAAGTCCTTTTCTCAATATTCCATTTAGTGTTTTTTGATTTTTTAATTTTTTTGCCATCTGTTGTTTTATATATCTTAAAAATAATTTATTTAATAAATAATAAATAATAATTTTCTATAACAAAATATATTATATTATAAAAGGAC
>CAMUZC010000100.1 GCA_947165105.1 uncultured Lachnospiraceae bacterium
GTAATGAAACAAAAGTAATTTTAAGTATTGAAAATGGTTCAGCAATAAGTGGTAATTTGGATAATATAGATTATTTTTATAATAAAGGTGTAAGAATAATGTCTGTTACTTGGAACGATGACAATGAACTTGGATGCGGAGCAAAAACAAAAGATGATAAAGGGTTAACATATCTTGGAGTACAATATGTAAAAAAACTGAATGATTTAGATGTTGTAGTTGACGTTTCACATTTATCTGAAAAAGGCTTTTGGGATACAATAGAAGTAAGCAAAAGTCCTGTTGTTGCAACACATTCAAATGTTTACGAGTTGTGCAAAAATTCAAGAAATTTAAAAGATGATCAAATAAAAGCTATAGCTAAATCTGGTGGAATAATTGGAATTTGTTATTATTCTAATTTTTTAAATTCTAAAAGATTAGCAGATGTTAAAGATATAGTTGAACATATAAAATATATTAAAAATTTGGTGGGGATTGATCATGTTGGATTAGGTAGTGATTTTGATGGGATGGATATAAGTAAAACTGCTAGAAATGTTGATAATATTAGCATGATAAAAAATATCACAAAAGAGTTGAAATTGCAAGGGTTTAAATGTGAAGAAATTGTGAAAATTATGTGGAATAATTGGTCAGATATATTGAAAAAAATTATATAATGTTTTAAAATAATTATGGAAAGGGGGAAGATAAAATGACAAGAGCCGAATTAAAACAACAAGCAAAAGATACATTAAGAGGTAGATGGGGAACTGCCATTGGTATGATATTAGTATATGAATTATTGATAGGTGCAATTGGAATGATAGCTAACTTTATACCTTTCATTGGATCAGTAGCATTACTAGTAGTTTCTGTACCTTTATCTTTTGGATTTATAGGTCAGTTATTGAAATTCTCAAGAAAAGAGCAAGTAGGAGTTCTAGATTACTTTACAATTGGATTTAATAATTTTGGTAAATCATGGTCAATTGTTGGTTATACATTTTTAAAACTAGTAGGTTATATTATTGCATATGTAGTATGTACATTTGCTATGGTAGGACTTATAGTAGCTTCAATTAGTGCAGAAAGCATAGTTATGCTTGCAATTGGTATGATTATAATTGGAATTCTATTTTTCGTAATATATGTTTTATTGTTAATGAAATCATATTTATATGTATTAACAGAATATATAGGAAACGATAATCCAGGTATGTCAGCAAAAGAAGTTGTTGAAAAAAGTGGAGAACTTATGAGAGGACATAGATGGGAATTATTTGTTCTTGAATTATCATTTATAGGATGGGCAATATTAGCAATGTTAACTTGCGGAATTGGTTTATTATGGTTAGAACCATATATGCAAGTTACAACAATCAAATTTTATGAGAGTTTAGCTAATGGAAACAATTCAAATGATAATGTTGAAGTTATTACAGAACAATAAAAAAGTATTTACAAAATAACTAAAATGTGATATATTATTAACATATTAAAAACAATATTTAATATAGAATTCACATTAAATTTACTAAGAATTCAAAAAAGGGTTTCGCCAATAAAAACAGATAGACATCTTCTGCCATATTGGCTACCTCTATAACAGGAGTGCACAGGCTTGAATAAGTCTGTGCGCTTCCTGTTTTTGTTTATTGTTTTTTTATTTTAGGTTTTGCAATCAAAGATGCAATGTAACCAAAGAAAACGGCAGCAGCAATTCCGCCACTGGTTGCTTTTACTCCTCCAATAAATGCACCAAGTAAACCCTGTTCTTTAACACCTTCTATTGCTCCTTTAGCAAGATTTGCTCCAAAACCTAATAAAGGAACAGTTGCACCAGCTCCTGCAAAATCAATAACATATTTATAAATTCCTATACCTCCAAGTAATGCGCCTGCGGTTACAAATATAACTAAAATTCTGGCGGGAGTTAATTTAGTTTTATCAATAAGAATCTGTCCAACGATACAGATTAATCCACCAACAACAAAACATCTTAATAACTGCATCCAATCAATACTTTGTATAAAATCCATATTTTTCAATCCTTTCCTTTTAAATATTGAACGAATATAATTCTGAAAAATCATTTTTAGCCATAATATAGCTAAACTTCAATGCTAATCGCATGAGCAATTCCAGGAATACTTTCACCCTGTTGAGTACTTGTTGAATTCATTAATGCGCCAGTAGCAATTAATAAAACTCTTTTTAATTTTCTTTCTTTTAACTGTTTATAAAAATACCCGGAAAAAATAGTACCAATACATCCACATCCAGAACCTCCTGAATGAGTATCTTGAGATTCTTTATCGAACATTAAAACACCGCAGTCGTTATAATTTGATTTAATATTATATCCTTTTGTTTCGGCAAGTTCTGTTAAAATTTCTTTACCAATGTGACCAAGGTCACCTGTAATAATAGCATCGTAGTAACTTGGCTTTCTGCCTGTGTCTTTGAAGTGCGTTATTAACGTATCTAAAGCGGCAGGTGCCATTGCAGCTCCCATATTGTTAGCATCTTTAATTCCCATATCAACGATTTTGCCAGGTGTTATATGAGTAATATAAGGCCCTTCTCCTGAGGCAGACAGAATAGCAGCACCAGAACCTGTAACTGTCCATTGAGAGGTAGGGGGACGCTGATTTCCAAGTTCAAGTGGAAATCTAAATTGCTTTTCAGCACTACAAAAATGGCTTGAAGTTGCACACATTACATTTTTAGCAGCACCTGAGCCAACAAATATACTTCCAAGGGACATGCTTTCAACAAAAGTTGAACATGCGCCAAACACACCAAAAAATGGAATATTTAATTCTCGTAAACCAAAGCTAGAGGAAATACACTGATTTAATAAGTCTCCGGCAAAACAATAATCTATATCTTGTATACTTATTTTAGATTTATTAATAAGTGTATTTACAGTTTCTTTAACAAATTTACTTTCAGCTTTTTCCCAGCTTTTTTCACCCCAAAACTCGTCATCAATACATTGGTCAAAGTATTTAGCCATGGGACCTTGGGCTTCCTTTGGACCAACAATAGAAGCGGTTTCTAAAATAGTTGGGGGATTTTCAAATTTTATAGTTTGCATTCCAATATGTTCCAAAACAATCACTCCTTTTAAGTATATAATTTCACAAAATTGAAAATATATACATTAACATTTTGAACAAGTATGTGAAAAAATACTGTTGAAATTCAATAGTGTTTTATTTTTTTTATAAAATATTCATTGAAAACAAAAAAATTATATGATATAAGAAATTTAGGAGGTTGAAAAATTAAATGAGATTAGACAAATTCTTAAAAGTTTCAAGAGTAATCAAAAGAAGAACTGTTGCAAATGATGCAGCAGATAACGGAAGAGTAATTGTAAATGGGAAAATAGTTAAACCTAGCTATGATGTTAAGGTTGGAGATATAGTAGAAATAAAATTTGGAGACAAAACTTCAAAATTTGAAATAATTAATATTCCAAAAGTTCAAGGGAAAGACATGGGAGAGTTGATTAAGATTTTATGATTTTTTAAGTCTACTTTGTCCACTATTTAAAAGGAGGTAACTTTATGAATTCAAACGAAAACTATGATGTTATTTTAATCGGTATGGGGCCAAGTTCAATATTTTGCGCGTATGAACTTATTCAATTAGGAAAAGCAAAAAAAGTTTTACTGATTGAACAAGGAAAACGTGTTGAAGACAGAATTTGTCCAATAGAAAAAACAGGAAAATGTACTAAATGCAAACCTTTTTGCAATATAACAAGCGGTTTCTCAGGTGCAGGTGCATTTTCAGATGGAAAACTGTCTTTGTACAATAGTGAAGATGATGATATTTATGTTGGAGGAAATTTGCATAAATACGTTGGTGTTGAAGAAACAAAGAAACTGATTGATTATACGGATGATATTTATTTGAAATTCGGCGCAGATCCTAAATTAGAGGGGGTTGAATTCAAAGAAGAAGTTACTAAAATAAGAAAAAAAGCGCAAAAAGAAAGAATTAATTTAATTGATATTCCAATTAGACATTTGGGAACTGAAAAAGCTCATGAATTATATGGGAAACTTGAAAAATATTTGGAAGATAATAACATAACAATGTTATTTGAAACTGAAGTAAAGGATTTAATTATCGAGAACAATATAATAAAAGGTGTTGTTGCGAAATCTGTAAAGACAAAGAATGCTGAACCAGAAGAGTATTATTCAAATAAAGTTGTTATGGCTGTTGGAAGAAAAGGCGCAAATTGGTTATCTGACATGTGTAACAAGCACAACATAGATACAAGAGCAGGAGTAGTTGATATAGGCATTAGGTATGAATTACCAGATGAAGTTATGAAAAATATTAATAAGTATATGTATGAAGGAAAATTTATAGGATATCCATATCCATTTAAAGATAAGGTTAGAACGTTTTGTCAAAATCCTAGTGGATTTGTATCTTCAGAGGTATATGATAATAACCTTACATTGGTAAACGGACATTCATACAAAGATAAAAAAAGTACAAATACAAATTTAGCAATTCTTGTATCACATAATTTTACACATCCATTCAATAAACCAATTGAATATGGACGAAATGTTGCAAAGAATCTAAATGAATTAGGACAAGGAAATGTTGTAGTTCAACGTTTGGGAGATATTAATAGAGGGAAAAGAACATGGCAGGAAGAACTTGATAGGAATACAGTTGTGCCAACATTAAAATCTGCTGTTCCAGGTGATATTACGTTTGCAATTGGTTATAGAACAATGACAGATATTTTGCAATTTATAAAAGAAATGGATAAAATAATTGAAGGATTTGCAAATCCAGACAATCTATTATATGGACCAGAGATTAAATTTTATAGTAATAAAGTTTTGATAGATGATAAATTTGAAACAAGTGTAAAAGGATTATATTCTATTGGTGATGGTGGAGGAATGACAAGAGGTTTAATGATGGCTTCAGCATCAGGAATTCAGATGGCAAGAAATCTTTTTTAATAATGAAAAAAACCTAGTTTAGTAAAAATCTAAACTAGGCTTTTTCTATTAGTGCAAATAATCGATTCTCAAGCTTGTATGTTCTTTAAGAGCGACTACTCCATTGTCAATCAAAAATCTATCAAGCAACTTGATTATATCATGAGGTGCTGTTATAACAATCTGCTTGGTTTTATGATTGGCTGGGGAAAGTTCGATTGCTTCATAGAATAGCTTGTCGTCGGAAATATTCTCATCGAGAATTTTTCCAATCTCTGCGAGAATTTTTTTGTTTTCTTTCATAGCGTCTGGATTGTCGTTAATCCACTGTTTAAATTTCCTTTTGAAGTTCCGAGATGTCAATTTGCTCATGATAAAAACCTCCTCTACGAGAAATTATAAAAATATTTGCTATTCTGATATTATAGTATGATTTATTAATTTTGTCAATGTTAAATATCTAGAGAAATTTATATTGTTAAAGCAATAAATTTGTTGTATAATCATAATCAAAGATTTTGTAATACTAAAATGATAACATATTACCAAAAGAAAGGAAGGTAAAAAAATGCCAAAGTTTGTGCATCTACACGTCCACAGTGAATTTAGTTTACTAGATGGAG
>CAMUZC010000101.1 GCA_947165105.1 uncultured Lachnospiraceae bacterium
ATCCCCAATCCCCAATCCCCCAATTAAATAAAATTCCATTTAAAGAAATAAATAAAAATAAATTACAAATAAATAAATATTATTTATCAAAATAATTTATTTTAAGATATATAAAATAAGTGATGGCAAAAAGAAATCATACTTTAATATTCCAAATAATAATATTTTTTTATTTGATTTTATTTACAGTCCAAGAAAAACATCAAGGTTCAGATGAAATTTTAGAAATAAATTATGAACAAGGTTCAGTTGAATATGAAGTTGAAAAGTCAAAAAAAAATCAAAGATTTCATGTAGAATTTAAATCAATGATTCCTTTTTATATAGGTGTACAGCTTACAGTAACAGGAGATTATCCTACTCCTCTTTTATGCTTCTCTCCATCAGATGCAAATTGTGATACTCCAGAACAAATTGTAAAAAACCCAAATGATAAAACAGTTACAATGTGGATAAAAAGAGAGCAATTTGAAGGTGACGATAAAAAATTATACATTAAAGCAATATGTGAAGATGAAGGTGCAGATTATACTATAAAAGTAGAAGGGGGACAGGCAGCTCAATTCGGACCTAATTTTGTTTATTCTTATTATGTCACCTCATATAATAGAGAAATGATTTTTGAAATAATGGGGAATGGAGATACTGGTGTCTTAGTGGCTGCTGTGGAAGGAAGTAAATCCCCAACCATGAATAATGAATTTGGAGAAATAAGTCAATTCAAAACAGGTCAAATATCATATATTGTAATTGTTGATGCTACTAATAGTACATTAACAAAATTAACATTAAAAGGAACTGTAGATGATTTTATTACTTTAAGTGTACATTTAACTGATAATAATGGTTATTCTGAAATATTACAACCAAATGGACCTGAAATAACAGGAATGATAATGGGTGAAACTTTAAAAGAAAATTGCTATAAAATAACATCTATGACTTCTACTTATAAAGGTAAAAGTAAATTTTATTTAACTGGAAGACTACATTCTATGTATGGCTTAATATATTTAAAAGATGAAAATGGAAAACTTATAGATACATCCAAAGAAGAATTTATCAACGGTCATGTTTCTAAAGTAATAGACTCTAGTGATAAAGCCATTCAAATATGTGTAGGATTACCTGAAAGCAGTAATATTAAAGCCAATCAACTAATTTATTCATTATTATTATCAGAGCCTACCTCCCTTGCATCTATACATAATTATTACCCCCCACAAATTCCTGGTCAAATCTATAAAAGATATTTACCAAAAGGAAAAATTGGATTTTTTTCACCTATGGCATTAGATAATTCCGCTAAAAAATATAATTATAATGTATATTCAATCAAAGGTTATTCAAAAATGGCTATAGATAAATGTAAAACATATCCAAATTGCCAATATAATAATTTAGATGGATTAACTATTCCAAAAAATACAAATCAAATGTCTATATGGACAACTGAAGAAGACATATCTTCTGCCATTGGTAAAGAAAAAAATGTAATTGTTGTTCAATGTGTAGATGATAGTATAGATAATGATGGATATTGTCTATTTGAAACTTCTGTATTTAAAAAAGGAGAAACAATTGAATTAATTCCAGATGAAAAATTAAGCTATTATGTAATAAAAGAAGAAAGAGGTATTTTTAGATTAAATATTGGAGAAGGAGTTACTTTACAAAGATTAACTGTTGATATAATGGTATTCAGTGGTGATGTTTCTTTTGAATTAAAAGAAACAGGAGAATCAGGTGGTTTTAGTTATCATAAATATTTTCTTTCAAATAAAGTTTTATTCATATTTGATTTATCAAATTCTTATATGCCAGAATTTAATATAGAATATACTGCTTCTCTTAATTCATTTTTCACTATTCAATATGGTTTTTCTAATTCACCAGAACAATATGAAGAAACTATGCAATCCGGTGAAAATTATTTAGTTCAAATTGATCCTACTATGTCACTCAGAATAAAAACAATTTTTTTACAAAATTTAAGTAATAAAAGCCAAAAACCATTTTTAGCAAATTTCTTTGCCTTAAATTGCGAATTTACTATTTTTAGAAAAGGGGAATTAATTAAATTTTTTGATGGCTATGCCCAACAAGTGTTAACAGCTAGTTCTGAAGGATATAATGATAACACTTATACTTATGCTATGTCTATATCTGATGTTGATTTAGCAAATTATAATCATAAAATGTGTATGTTATATGTAGGAGGCATAGAATCTGATAATGATTATACTAAAAAAGAAATAATTGTCGGAGAAAATATAAATCAACAAATAATATTTGAAAATGGGTTTACAAAAGCTAGATTTTTATATCCACAAGCTGAAAATAGGAAAGATTTAGCTATTTATGCAAATGTTATTGATGAAGGGCATTACATAATCAGAGTTTATTTAAATAATAAAAATGAAGCATTTAAAACATATAAAGTAACAAGAACTCAAATATTTTATATATCTGGAAATGAAATAAGTGATACATGCAAAGAAAATCAATTATGTTCAGTAATAGTTGAAGTTGAATTAGAAAAAACATTGGTAAAAACTGATCCGATGATAGAAATAACTATAAGACAAATTAAAAATGTTCCATCTTTTATTCAAAAAGGTATAGCAAAAAGAGATTTTACATGTGGAGACAATTTCTACTATTTATATACTGATATAGGAAAAAATGAAGTAGGTGAAGTTTTAGTCGATTTCCTCAGAGATTTTGGAGATATGTGGGGTAAAATTGTCAGAAAAGACCAAAGTAATGTAGATGAAGAAGCAAATTGGAGAGGAATATATAGAATGCCTTCTGAAGATTGGGAAGATTCTTTAGAATATAATAAATATATTAAAAAATTATTGGTAAGATCAGAAGATACCCAGGATTGTATTGAAGGATGTTATTTATTACTTTCTATAAGAGTATCACAAATTGGTGAATATGTTGAAGATTCCAAATTTTATCCATTTTCAATTTTGACAAGAATAACTCCAAATAATAGAGCATATACAGATATTCCAAAAGTTGTTATTCAAGTAGATGAATATATAATAGGGAATGTAGATGTTTCAACTACTGATAGAATTTATGAATTTTATGAAATATGGCTTCCACATGATGCCAACAGAGTAGATTTTGATTGGCAGTCTGGAGTTGCAGGACTTTATATAAATGTAGGAGGAATTAGACCTACAACTAAAAATTCCCATTTTAAATTACTACCACCTGGTAGAGATTCAATTTTATCTTTAAGTAGAGATGATATTTTAAAAAAGGCAAAGGAGAACAAAATTAATCTACCTTATGAAAATTCAATTCAAGATCTTAATTTTGTTATAGGTGTTTGGACTGATAAAACATCTGCTTTAGATACTGAAATTTATTCCTTAAGAGTTCATGAAGTTAGTGAAACTGAGAAAAAATTAGATATTATAGAAGTTAAAGCAGATAAAAAAATATTATGTAAACCTCATCAATTAAAAGAAAATCAATTTCGTTGCTTATTTATGGTTACATATGATAATGATGATTCTATTCAATATACACCATTTTTCGGACATGCTTCATCAGTAGATGCATCTTCTCTTGCTGATATGTATGCTAATTTTGTAGATAGAAAACTATTTGATGAACTAGATGATACTGGATTAACAGCAGTAATTCCAACTTTTGAAACAGCCACATATAACAGTAAAGAGGAAGGTGTTGATTATATATATATAAATAATTTAGATCCAACTAAATATTTATTCATCAATGTTATAGTTGATAGTCCTGAAGATGTAATGTTATTACCAAATATGCCTTTATATAATTTTATTTCTCATGATATTTTTGAATTTTATCCTACTCCTGGAAAAGAACAATTATTATCAGTTGCAGCAGAACAATTAAGATTACAATTTGCTACTGAAAAAAGTCTTTTAGTAAATATTGTAACATTAACAGGAGAAGCAGAAGTTTATTGGAAATCAGACCCGAATACTATATATAGTTTAAGAGGAAGAGGAGATAGATTAGCTCTAAGTTCAGGCTCAGCTTCAGACCATTTAATTATTCATAAAAGACATATTAATTTGAATAATAAATTAAAAGCAATGGAAGATCCAGGATTTTTATTCTATATTTCATATTATTTAAAAGATCAACAAAATTTCGATGAAGTCATATATGGAAGATCTTTAGAATTTTCCTATAAGGACACAGACTTACCAGTTATATTATATAGTAAAATAGGTGATTATTCTTCCGATATTAATGTCGCTGTTACTTTCAAAGATTCACAATTTGATAATAATGGTGAATATATTTCTTCACCTTTAGAAGTAAGAGCCTCACTTATTAAAGAAAGTGCAATTTATAAAGCTAAAAAAGATTCAGATTTAGCTCCTTCTTTAGATCGATTAACTTTAGGCTCATATGATTCTGCATTAAAAACAGCACAAGTTATGTTATCAAAAGAAATCATAAGCACTTATAATTTAAAGCCTTCGGACAATCCAACTTTATATTTATCAATTGATAAAAATAAAATGATATCAGATAAAAAATATGAGAAATTCAGTGTAGAAGTCCAATTTTCAAAGGCTAATGAAGGTATTATTCCTACAGAAAAAGTTTATCATTATGGTAGAGTTGGAGATCAAAGTAGATTGACTTTTTATAAATTAAGAATTGATAAACAAAAACCATTAATGAGAATCCAAACTGCTTTTAATAGTGAATATGTTGATTTTTATATATCTGAAACATTTAATTGGCAAAGACTAAATACTACAGAGTTTATGTATACAGAAAAAGCTAGAGGTAAAATAATAATTACTTTAAGTACTGAAAGAATAAACAAAGAATATTTATATTTGATCTTTTATAAAAGAAATAATGACCAAATAAATTCATTATATAATTATGTATTTAAATATATTAATTCAAAAACAGAAGCAGAATTTGTAGATTATAAAATACAAGAAAGTCCAGAATTAGTAATTAAAGAAAATACAAATACTAAAAATTCAGAATTATCAACAATAGAATGTACTTTCCATAAATTAGATATTGAGAAATCTAAAGCAAATATTACATATTTCCTCAAAGTAGTTAATGCAAATTCTTATTTAAAAGGAGAAAATAGTGATACTATTGCAGTAATGGAATCTCCATATTATACTATATATTCAAGAAATCCAGAAGATAATAATGGTTTAATTACTTTAACTGCTGTAGGAGATCATCATAGATGGACAATTATTCAAGTTATTGCACAGATTCAACAAGATACAATTTTAGAATATGTTGCTTATAGTGGAAAACAAGTTGATAGACCACCTGAAAATTATGATGAAGATAATTCTTCTAATAATAATCCTATAATGTTTTATATTGTTGGGGGTATTCTATTATTTTTAGTAATTGGTTTAATTATTGCAATTGTAATATTTAAAATTAAAAATCAAGAATTAGTTGAACAAGTTAAACATGTTTCTTTCCAAAAGACCAATAGTGCTAATTATAACAATAATAACAATAACCCAATTAATAATGTAGATTCTGATTCTTTGATTCAAAAATAAGAAATTTATGGATTATTAT
>CAMUZC010000102.1 GCA_947165105.1 uncultured Lachnospiraceae bacterium
ATCCCCAATCCCCATGTAATATTTAGATTTTAGAATATAATAAAAAATAGAATAATTAATAAAATTATTAATTATTCAAAAAAATATTTATGGCAAGTTTTTAAGTTAATATTTTAAAGATAAATTAATAATATTTAAATATTTAGAATCCAAATCCAGTATTATTATTACTTTGGTTATTTTGGTTATTATTTTGTCCAAAGCCAAATCCTCCCATTCCCATATTGTTATTGTTATTGTTATTCATTCCTTGATTTTGGCCAAATCCGAATCCTGCATTATTATTTCCTCCAAATCCAGTATTATTATTAGCTCCAAATCCACTAGTATTGTTGCCTCCCATTCCGAATCCACCCATACCGGAGTTCATTCCTCCCATACCCATTCCTGAATTTCCTTGCATTCCAGGTTGATAAATCATCATAGCATTGCTTCCCATAAACATATTCATATCTAAAGTACCTTCTCCTTCATGTTTTTTTTCTTCTTTGTCTTTTTCATCTCTTAAATCTGATTTTATTTGCATATTATCCATTTTTTTAGTTAAATCTCTCATTGTTTGGATCATAAATGGCATACACATTTCAGTCATTCCATATCTCCAAGCTAATTCCATAGCTACATCTGGTTTAATAAATTCATAACAAGTATATAAACAGGCAGCAAAACTTTCTTTATCTTTTTTTTCGGCAAAATATTTTAATAAATCGTTAACATATTTTTCTTTTCCACTTTCAAGTGCGGTATCAATAGCATCTTTAAAGAAATTCAATTTTTTGGAAATTTCAATACTTTCTTCGAATTTTTTATTTTTTCTATAAACAAGGGCAGAAATTCTCTTGAATTCTAAAAGTGGGTGATTTTCAATTTTTTTGGCTAAAGTTAATTGATCATAAGCTGAATATTTCAATATGCTTGTTTTTAAATTTTCTGGGTCTTCTTCTTCAATGAAAATATCATTAAGAGCTTCATTGACATCATAATTATTAGCACTTTGAACACTTCTTAAGAATGGAGCTGCTAAGGCCAAAGCGCTATTTTTCTTTAATTGGTTAACAGTGGTGCTTAAATCAACTTTTGATGAAATGACTTTAAGCATATCATTTAAAAGTTGGGGTTGTTCTTTTACATAAAAGTCAATACTTTTATTGTATAAATTACTGTTGGTAACTTTTCTTAAAACTTGGCAATATAAATCATGCTTCCAACAGAGTGGGGAATGGTCGATCATAGTGGTTAAAGCTTGGTCATATCCATTATAGTGACTATATAAGAAAACTACTTCTTCCCAGCAGTAATTTTGCTCACAATTTCTGATGACTTTATGTACATTCATGTTAGAGTAATAATTTCTGCAATGATCCATTAATTTTTCTTGTTGATATTTAGCATATAAAATACCTAATTCAGTAATTATATGATTTCTTTCACCTACTAAATTACTTTCGAATAAATTAATTAATTCTTCATAAGCACCATATTTTTCATATTCTTCAATTACTTCTTCCACAACATCAGCGCTTTGAATAACATAGTTTCCGGCTTGTCCGGCTAATTTAAATTCACCGGCTTTGATACATGAGAAACATACTTCTTTCCAACATTTTTGAGTGTTCGATCTTTTGGCTGCTGATAAAGCTTGGGTATAATTTTTTAAGTGGACATAGCAACTTGCTAATCTGGCATTGTTTCCTAAGTGTTCATAAATTATTTTAGCTGGTTCATAAAATTGTTCATTGTATAATCTATCAGCAATATTATTTAAATCATTGATATTAGATTGACTAAGTAAAGCTTCTAATTCAGTTAATTTATTGCATCTTGATAAACTATAGACTAATTCACCATCAATGAATTTATCTTTTTTGATAGCTCTAGCCATAGTTAAATATTTAATTAATTCTTCAAATTTACCTTGTTTTTCAGCTTCATCTATAACTTCATGATACATTTCACAGTCATTGGCTTTAATGAAAGCATCAATTGCTCCCTCTGCATCACCACTATTTAAAAGTGCTCTACCCAATTTTCCCCATACTATAGGCATATTAATTTTTTCAGCATATATAGCTGCACGTTTTAAATCTTGAATATTTTTAATTAAAACATCTATAGCATCATCTGGTTTTTTAACTTTTTGGTCATAAATGAAGAAAGCTTCTTCGAATAAATTATTTTCGATACATTTAACTGCAATATCATTTCCGTCATATTCATCTAGTCTATTTAAGAAAGCTTTTACTTTTGATGCATCGGTGGTAATAGCGGTTAAAATTAATAAATTTTGTAATGATTTATTTTTTGAGAATTCATTGTTATGTAAAACTAATTTTTCTAATAAATCCATTAATTCGGCTTGTAATCCAGCTTCAATAAAGGCTTTAACAGTAACACTGACTTCATCTGGATTTCTAGTTTGTGGCAAAATAACTTGAATAACTTGATCAGTAACAGCTTTTTTATGATCAGTATCTTCAGATAAAACTTTTCTCCATAAATCTGGATTTAAAGATTCAACTAAATATTGTGCTTGGGCTCTATACATAGCATTTTTATTTGTAAGATTAATTAATTCTTCGTCACATTGACCAGCGGCTTTTTTATAGGCAAATAAAGCCAATTGTGGGTCTCTATCCTCACAGAATTGACCGACGACTTTTGGATCATAATATTTGTTGTTCATTAAGAAATCTTTGGCATTATTGTTGGTTTCGATATAAATCATAGCTAAAGCGTTGTGTAAGGCGGGAGTGGGGTTACCCTCATCTGCTCTGTCTTCTAAGAATTTTTGGATTAATTTAATTTTTTGTCTTTTGAGCATTTCTTCAACTAAGGGTTCAATTGGACATGAACCTCTAACAGTGTTTAATATTTGTTTAATATATGATTCGTCACATTCTTCATCAAGTAAAGTTCCAATAATTCTTGGACAGGCTTTTTGATTTACAGTAAAGACGTAATTTTCTAAAAATCTGGTTAATTTATTTTTGTATAAATATTTAGTTAAATCTTCTATGAAGTCATGCTTGTCACATAAAATAATGAAAGGTCTAGGGTCTACTAATCTTTTATCTAAGAAAAATTCTAAAACTTTTTTTGGGTCATAATTGTCATTTTCTTTAACAACTCTGCAGACTTCTTGGAAATTATTGGTTATAACACCTGAACAAATATATTTAAATACAATTTCTGGGTCTTGAATTTGATTTATAATTCTTGATAAGAACATGAATAAACCATTGTTATTTCCATAGGTTTCGAAAAGTTTAACAAGTTCAGCTAAGGGGATTCTTTGATTATATCTTGAAGCTGCTTCGATAACAACGTTTAAGTTTTGAATTGGATTTGAGTGGAGTAATTCATGTAAGCAAATTAGGCAATTTTCTGGGGTGAGTCTACCTAAATAATTTACTAAATATTCAGGATTTATCATATTTGCTCTTGAAATAATTCTTTTGATATCATTTATATCTGAATAATTTTCTAAGCATACTTGATATAATCCCATTTTTTCGCAAATTCCCGCAATTTTTGGTTTGTCATAATGAGTAAAGACATTAGATTCTAAAATTACAGAAGCTGCTTTGGTGTTTTCATATAAATTTAATTCTAAAATTTTAGTTTGTAAATAGGCATCTTCTGGTAAATTTCCTTTAAGATATTCCACCATAAATGAAGTTAATTCTTGAATTTTTTTTTGAGATTGGAAAATATCAATAACTTGGTTAATATCAACCATGATATTACCATTAGCTCTATTGCAAATAACTTTACATAAATTAGCAGCTGCAGGTGCATTTACCATTACTAAATTTTTGATAATATTTAACCAATCTGGTCTATAATTATTTTGGTTGCAATATGGAATAATTTTATCAAATTGGCCATTAGAAGCAAATGCTTGAATAATTTTTTCGTGAGCTGAAGCACTTCCTGAGGCCATTAAAATTTGTAAACTTAATCTTTGGTCTAAGTTTTTAACTAATTCTGAAAGCTCTTCACTTGCAGTGAATTTATTTTCATTGAACATTTTGTTTAAAATATCAGTACGTCCTTGCTGAACTAATGGTTGAGCCATTTCCATTGATTCAACTTTGTTTAATTTTCCTTGAGACATCATTGTTTGGAAATAAATAAGAATAGGTTGGGGATTTCCTTGTAATTGCTTAAACATATTGATGGTATTGATGTTTCTGAGAGTATCACCTGGAGTTTGAGCAACAATTTTTGCGGCTTCTTGGTAATTTCCACTTTGCATGAAATTTTTGAAAGCAGTCATGAAAATATTTTCGGCTCCAGGTAAGTTGAATCTAGCTGCCATACGGGTAACTACCTCCATGACACCTGGGGCATTTTTACAGAAATTCATAATAAATGGTAAAATATTGTTTCTATCGACATCAACTCCGAATAATTTTCCGCTTTTGTTTATATACATCATTCCACCAGTGTTCGAATTATGAGCACTGAAAAGAAGACTATCTTCAGATACTTTACATTTAAAAATGAGAATACCTTTGGTAATTTCATAAATATATAAAAAGCCGGAATTTGTAGCAAGGAAAATAACACCGAATTTATCCAAAATATCCATTAAAACAGGGAAATCATTTCCACCAGTCATTTGAACATCAACAGCAACTTTAACTCTTTTAGCAGGGGACAAATCAGTAATGAGTAATTTATAATTAGGATTATTTTGCTTTTTATCAATGAAGCAAAATACTGAGCAAGCATTATCATCAAAGCATTTAACATCTTTCATTGATGGGGCAAATCCTTCAATGTTTTGAGATACATTTTGTTGAACATTGTAGAGCTGGATATATCCTAAGATTTGTGGTTGTCCACCAACATTAGTTGAGCTAATAGCACTTAAAGCATACCATTGGTTATTTGAATCACAAGTTAAATTCATGACAAAAACGTTATTTCCAGCAATTCCTCCTTGTCTATCAAAAACTTTTCTAGCAGGTGAATTCATTTCAGAAATGTCTAAAGTGAATACACTTGTGGGTGAAACTAAACCAATAGTTTTTTGGTTGAGCCATTTCCAAAATGTGATTTCATAATTTAAATTAATGTCTTTTAATTTTTGTCTAGTATCTAAATTGTAAACTTGAATCATGATATTATTTTGATTTTTAGCACGGACAGCCATAATATTTTGAGTAGGATGCATCATAACTCCGTCAGCCATAGCCATCTTTCTTTTTGAAATTTCCATATTTTTTGTGAGATCACAGACAATGACAGAAGTTTGACCTTGTGGATCGGTTTCTTTGGCACAGATATATTTATCTGACTCGAATGAAAGGGTTCCTAATCTTATAAGGGATGGGTTAAATCCATGTTGTTGAAGAACTGAAAGTTCTTTTAGTTGTACTGGCAAATTTTGTTGAGACATTTTCTCTAATTGAATGAAACGAAATTAAAAGATATAAATTTATATGAATTGTGTGTTTAAAATAATTAATATTTTTTGAATAATAAATTTTATTTTTTTAAATTGTTTTTTTAAATTTTTAATTAATTAATATTATATTTAAAAGTATTTATTAGTAAA
>CAMUZC010000103.1 GCA_947165105.1 uncultured Lachnospiraceae bacterium
GTATTTTTTAATTTTTCAGATATTTCATACTCGTGCTTTTGGTCATTTATCAATGCTCTTGTCTGATGCTTATCATTTTTAACCATTCCATATACTAATATATCGTTAGCTAGCCCTAGCGATGCAACAGCCTGCTGTGCAGCATGAATTTGAGTAATACCACCGTCAACAAAAATCAAGTCTGGAAGTTTCCCAAATCCTCCATCCGGGTTTTCAATAGATTGCTTTAATCTTCTAGTAATAACTTCATTCATACATCTAGGATCATCTTGTCCAAATACAGTTTTAATTTTAAAACGTCTTGCCATTTTCTTTCTAATAATTCCGTCTAGCATAACACTCATTCCAGCAACCATAAACTCTCCTGAAATATTGGAAATATCGAATGTTTCAATTTTTCTTGGAACTTTATCTAATCCAAGTACTTCTTTAATTTCATTAACAACACTATAACTATCTAATTCTTTATTGTCCAAAGTAATTTTAGCATTATTCTCGGCCATTTCAACTAATCGAAGTTTTTCTCCTTTTTGTGGTGTTTTTATTTCAACCTTTTTTTCAGCTTGTCCAGTTAATAATACTTCTAAAATTTCCTTATCCTCAATATCATATTTGCACATAATTTTACTAGGTAAAATCTCCCTGCCTATATAGTATTGTTTTATAAAATCCTGAATAATATCTGCGTTTGATTCATCCAATAACTCTTTGTAGAAATAATGTTCTCTTCCAACCATTTTGCTGTTTCTTATAAAGAACACTTCCACACATATTTCAAAATCATTTCTTGCAATTCCAATAACATCAATATCATTTTCATTAATATTAGATACCTTTTGTTTTGCTGAAATTCTTTGAACTGCTAGTATTTTATCTCTAATATACGCAGCTTTTTCAAAGTCCATTTTTTTAGATGCGTCTTTCATTTCCGCTTCTAAATCTTTTACTAATTTATCAATCTTCCCTTCTAAGATGCTGATAATTTCATCTATTTGCTTTCTATAATCTTCCTTACTTATATACCCCATACATGGAGCAAAACACTTTTTAATTTGATAATTTAAACATGGTCTATCTTTGTATTTAAAGCTCCTACATTGTCTAATTTTAAACTTTTCCTTGATAAAATCTACCATCTCTTTTGCAGCTCCGCTATTAGCATATGGTCCAAAGTATTTAGCGCCATCATTTAAAATTCTTCTTGTAACATATACATCTGGATAATCTGCTTTTACATTAACCTTTATATATGGATAGGTTTTATCATCTTTTAAAAGCACGTTAAATTTAGGCATATTCTTTTTTATTAGATTACATTCTAATATCAAAGCCTCTGCCTCATTGTCAGTTACTATATATTCAAAATGGTCTATTAATGAAACCATATTTTCTATTCTTTTTGTTTTGTTATTTTTTCTAAAATACTGCCTAACTCTATTTTTCAAAGAGATTGCTTTACCAACATAAATAATTTTGTCATCTTTATCATGCATGATGTATACGCCTGGTTTAGCCGGCAATTTTTTTAGCTCAGCTTCTATATCAAACACTTTTCGACTTTCCTCCAATAATAAATATACTATTATTATAGCATTTTTACATAATATTCTCAATATTTTCCACATAAAAAGAAGCAAATTTATTATTCAAAATAAATTTGCTTCCTCTATCTATTGAATTGTCATAACATTAATAAATCCATCCGCATCATAATCTAATAAAACATTATAATCCTTATTTTTATCAAGCTGATCAATAATTCTTAGTATTTCTTCAGAATCCTGTGTTTCTATATCGTTAAATTTTACTGTTATAAGTCTTTCTTTATTGGTTCTATTACTATTAATTACATCATTTAAATCACTTTTTATAAAAAATCCTGATAGTTTTCCACTTGAATAACCCAAATTAAATCTTCTAGCTTGAGATTCCAGTTCTCGTTTTTGTTCTTCTTCCTCCATTTTTTTCTTTTCTTCTTCAATTTTTTGTTTTTCTTCTTCTTCCTTTTTCTTTGCTTCTTCTGCAGAAATACCACTTCTATTATCATTATCGTTAAACTTATTGTTCCAATCTTTCCAACTAATTGCAGAGCTTATCAATATCACTATCATAACAATAGCTACCATAACAAATGGAATTAATGCAATCTTAGGAAACTTTTGATCAATATTAAGACTACTATTACTAGCATGTTCCTTCTGAGCTTTAATTCTCCCCTTTTCAAACTCATATCCTGAATTCTCCATATCATCATATTTAACATGTTTTACTTCATCATCTATTTTATATGATGCCTTACAATATGGACAATTTACCGTATTTGTTCCCTCTTCTATTTTTAAAGAAGCTCCACAGTTTTCACATTCTAATTCTACTAATTTCATATACTATTCCTCCCAAAACACATTAACTATTAAAATTACTATAATTATTATAATAGAAATATTACTTTTTTGCAAGAAATAAATATTATGTTACTAAAATGTTGCACTTTTTCACTACTTAGTATAATATAATATCATAATTATAAAAGTTACAAAATTTTACAAGAAAGGAGAATTTTAGATTTAATTACAGCGCCAGGACAAAGCTAACACTTTGTTGACGAGGATAGGATTTATCGAAAGACTCGGCGGATGATCCTATGGCATGCTTACTGTCAAAAATAGCACACAAAACCTAGCAGAAATGCTAAAACAAAAATGCTATTACGTAAGTTTATTTGTTGTGCATAAAGTATAATTTACTATATACTTCTTATTTATTATGTACTTAAATAATCATATTTTAAGCTGTACCTTTTATAATTAAGAAATTAATTTTAGGAGGATTTTTTTATGTGTGGAATTATAGGATACGTAGGAAACAAAAAAGCTAGCAATATTTTAATAGATGGGTTATTGGCCCTTGAATACAGAGGTTATGACTCTGCAGGAATTGCTACATTAGAAAATAATGAAATCAAAATTATGAAAGATAAAGGAAGAGTAAAAAATATTTTAGACCTAGACGGTTATGATAAATTAGAGGGAACTTATGGAATTGCTCATACAAGATGGGCAACACATGGTAAACCATCAAAAGAGAACTCTCACCCACATTTTGATAACAGTAATACCTTTGCTGTTGTTCATAATGGAATTATTGAAAACTACAATGAATTACGTTCATTTTTAACAGAAAAAGGGTATACTTTCTATTCTCAAACAGATACAGAAGTTATACCAAACCTAATTCATTACTATTTTACAAATTTAAAGGATAGCACAAAATCTAATACAGACAAAATATTAGAAGCAGTTGCTTCAGCAACTAAAGACTTAAAAGGAAGTTACGCAATCGAAGTCATCTCTCCTCTTATGCCAGATACTATTATTGTTGGAAGAAAAGATAGTCCATTGGTTATAGGAACAAAATCAGATGAAAACTATATTGCTTCTGATATACCTGCTTTATTAACATATACAAAGGACTTTTATTTATTAGATGATAATGAATTAGCAGTAATTACAAAAGACTCTATTTCATTCTATAACAATGATCTAGAAACATATAAAAAAGAAATTAAAAACATCGAATGGGATGCTTCAGCTGCTGAAAAAAATGGATATGAAGATTATATGTTAAAAGAAATATTTGAACAACCAAATTCAATTAGAGAAACTGTTGGTTCAAGATTGAAATTAAATGAACCTACTAATTTTTCCGATTTAGACATTAAACCTGAATATTTAAAAAATGTAAATAAAATATTTATAGTTGCTTGTGGAACAGCTATGCATGCTGGTTTGGTTGGAAAAGTATTATTAGAAAAATTATGCAAAATACCAACAGAAGTTGATATAGCATCTGAATTCAGATATAGAGACCCTATAATTGATGATAAAACATTATGTATTTATGTAAGTCAATCTGGAGAAACTGCTGATACTATTGCTGCATTAAAACTTTCAAAAGCAAAAGGTGCAAAAACACTTGCTATTTCAAATGTAATTGGAAGTTCTATAACAAGAGAAGCTGATTATACAATTTATACACATGCAGGACCTGAAATTGCAGTTGCTTCAACTAAAGCATATACATCACAAGTTGTATTATTTGCAGTATTAGCAATACATTTTGCTGAACTATTAGGATATAGTAATTCTGATATTACAATAAATGCAGATGGCGATACAATCAAATTAGAAGATTTAAAACAAGATATTATCGATTTACCTAAAAAATTAGCTATAGTTTTAGAAAATACAGATATAATAAAAGAATTTGCTGATAAAGCATACAATGAAAAAGATATGTTCTTCTTAGGAAGAGGAATTGATGAAACTGTCGCAAAAGAAGGATCTTTAAAACTAAAAGAAATTTCTTACATTCACTCTGAAGCATATGCTGCTGGTGAATTGAAACATGGACCTATTGCTTTAATTGATAATGGAATTCATGTTATAAGCATTCTAACAGATCCATCACTTGCTAAAAAATCAATAAGCAACATTCAAGAAGTAATTACAAGAGGTGCAAAAACAATGGTGGTTACAAATCAAGATTTAGAAGGTCACAATTTTGATTATGTAATTAAAATACCACAAATTTGTCCACTTATCTCACCTATCTTATCAGTTGTTCCTTTACAACTATTATCTTATTACATTTCTAAAAACAAAGGGTTAGATGTTGATAAGCCTAGAAATTTAGCTAAATCTGTTACTGTTGAATAATTGTATATGGGACGATTCTATTTAGAACCGTCCCATAATTTATTTTTACATGCCAACAAGCAATTTAACAAGCACCAACACAACAACTCCAGGAACTCCCAAAATACCTGCAAAAATTGCAGTTCCGAAATTTAATCCTATATGAAATCCAAAAGAACTACCTACAACATTCACTATGTATATTAGGAATCCACCCAAAACCGAATTTAACAATAATTTAAAAATATGTTTCAATGGCAAATAAAAGACTTTACCAACAATAAACAACACTATAAAGCAAGCCAAATAAATAATAATAGTATTTATATCCATCTTATCCCCCATTTTATATGTAACATGGGAAAGCTTTTCCCACTTTCATTCAAATTAAATGACCTTTTTATTCTTTAAAACAAAAGAGCTTGCCAAATCGAGTTCGACACCTAACTGTTTTGCTTTATTTAATAAGTAATCCAACTTAGATTGATTAGCCTTCATTTCATAAAGATAATAATCTATTAAATTGTCTTCAGCAAATTCATAGTTTTTCCTTGCATTTTCCAAATCATTTCTTGTTTTTATTACACTCAAAATTAACTCAAGTTTTTTCTCTTTTTCACTTTTATCTTTAATCTCTGCGGTCTCTTTTATATATTCATAATTCATATTTCAATTCTCCTAACAAATACTTAATTTACTAAATATATTATGCAATTAAAAAATATTTATACATAATTTTCCATAATTATACTATTTGCTTATTTACATTTTAAAGAAATCTGATATAATACTCTAGTGCTAACATTCAGCAGACAATCCCTTTTTCAAATAATAATATATGCAGCAATAGTACAAATAATTTTTTGGAG
>CAMUZC010000104.1 GCA_947165105.1 uncultured Lachnospiraceae bacterium
ATAAAAATTTATATAAAAATGCAAAGAACAGATACCAAAAGTGAAGATCAAATAAAAATAAAAACCCTTTGCGAATATTTATTCTTTGATCAATATCAAGATACTTCAACTTTTCCAAGATTTGAACAATGCTTTCAACCCTTATTCAACAACGTAACTCTTTCAATGGAAAATGTCTTTAAAGATATATGTGGTGAAAAGAAAAAATATATAACATATAAAAGATTTGCCAAAGCCTATTTAGCCCATTTAAATAACAAAGATCCTTCACCAGATTCAAAAATATTTTTTACAACATTACTCACTAAAATTTTAAAAGAAGAAAAATCTTTTGTAGGAAAAACAACAGAAAATAGTTATACTTTCTCCACTGTTAAATCTTGTAAAAAAAGACAATGTGTGTCTATGGTTGAAATACTCAGTGATAAAAGTGGGAAAATACATGGAATAAATTTAGAATATGATGGTGTTTTTAAAAGTAAAATGTATCCTATTAAAATAGAAGATGAATTAGTAGTAAGCTTAGAAATGAATTTGGGGATTGTAGATGAAAAGCCTATTACCGAAAATAAAATTGGAAAATTTTTGGGGATTAAACAAGGTAATTATAGAGATGCTGCAACACATATTTTTGGTACTATTAATCAAGAAAGTGGTTTAATTACCTTTTTAGGATTTAAGTGTCTTTCTGGAAAAACCGTTTTTGTAGGGTTCCCAGAGGGGGATGGATTTTTATTTGGTAAATTTGGTACTAAATTTCATGATATAAAATTACAAATGACTGTTGATGGTATTACTAAGTTAGAACCTGGATTTAAAACAAATCCCAGAAAAAATTTTTTCCTTGAAAATATTATGGGTAAATTATTAAATCAAAATTTAAATCAAGAAGAAGTAATTAAAGATGAAGCACAATTAGCTCAATTAAAAGATGATGTAGCTATAGATAAATTAATTACAACACCTGTTGTTGAAGATGATCACTTCTTTAATGAAAAATTAAAAGATGAAATTTCAGGAAATGATTATAAAGAAGTAGTAAATCAACATCCAAGAAATTGGATATTAAGAGCAGGAAAAAGAAATAAAGTTGGACAAAAAGCACAACAAAAAAAAGAAATGACTTTAGCTGATGCATTAAAAGGATTTAATGAAGAACATGAAAATAGAGCACCTTCAAAATTAAGAGCAAGAAGATTGAGATCTACTCCTCACACTGATTCAGGAGAAATGATTGGTTCTGGAAGAAGAGTAGGAGGAAAATTTGGAAGAGGAGCTTCAAAGGAAATAGGTAGACAAAATCAAGGTGGTTTTCAACAACCAGGATTTGCTCAAGGTCCATACGGATACCCCATGCAAATTCCAGCACCAGGTCATGGAGGTATAATTGGAGGACCATTTGGTCAACCACCAATGGGAGGCCCAATGGGGGGACCACTAGTTCATGGACCTATGGGTGCACCAGGCCATATGGGTGGAATGCCTCCAATAGCTCCTTGGTTGCATAAAACAAAGGCTTTTGTTCCTATTCCAAGGCCAGGAATGAGAAGAAAAGGTAGAAATATTTTTGGAGGACCAACATTATTAAGAAATAAAAATAAAAAAAGATGGAATGGAAAAATTGAAAAACAAACACCTCCTACTTTATTCTTAAACAAAAATAATTATATTGGATTAAAAGAAAAATTGGGAAAAATGATACATGACGAAGTATCTCAAAGAAGTCAAGGAAATGAAGCGATGAAAGAAGTCTTATTAAGTCAAATTATCCCTAATCCAGGTATAGATAACAGGCGACTTAGAGGAAAGAAAACTTTAAATACAAAAAATAAACAACTAAAACCTGCTCTTAAACTAAAAATGAAAAATTTAAAAGGACAAGTAAGTGTATTTGGAGAAGAAAAACCTGCTGGAACAAAATTAAGGGCAAAACCATCTCAAAGTGCTGATAAATTAAGAGCAAAAGGTGAAAAAAAAGAAGAAGCTACAGTCGTTTATTCTGATGCATTACAAATATTAAATGATATGTCTGATGAAAATAAAGATACAACTAAAATTAATGAAGATAATCTTTTTGGATTTGGAGGTAATAATGGATATAATAATAATTATAATAATCCTTATGGAGATTATAATAATTATGGAAATTATGGATTTAATAATTTCAGAAATTATAATAATAATTATAACAATTATAATAATAATTATAATAATAATTATAATAATAATTATAATAATTACAATGCCCCAAGAGTAATTCCAGCAGCTGGCTCAAATAATAATCAAAATGTAATTCCAGCTTCAATTCCAGCATCTATTCCAGCCTCAATCCCCCCTTCAATCCCAGCTTCAATTCCTGCTTCAATTCCAGCCTCAGGAAGTCAAAATCAACAACAATATAATAATTATAACAATTATAATTATAACCAAAATCAATATAATCAATATAATAATTACAATCAAAATCAATATGGACAACAACAATATAATAATTACAATCAAAATCAATATAATCAATATAATAATTACAACCAAAATCAATATGGACAACAACAATATAATAATTACAATCAAAATCAATATAATCAATATAATAATTACAACCAAAATCAATATGGACAACAACAACAATATAGCCAACAACAATATAACCAACAGCAATATAATCAACAACAGCAACAACAGCCAAAACCCCAAGAAGAGCCAGTAGACCCAGTTAAATACAAAGCAGCCCAAGAAAAATGGAAAACTTTCAGACAAGGTCTCGAAAAAATTAATGGTGTTTATTTATTACAAACAATTGGTAGTATTATAAAGGCAATGAAAGTATTAGAAAGTGATATTGATGGAAAGTCAGATATTCCCCTTACTGAAAAAGTTAAATTATATAAAATGATTGAAGAAAATGAAGCAATAGTTGATTTTCTTTCCCAAGAAACTTCTTCTTCAACAACTATGACTAATCAAGAAGGCGAAACTGTACAAATTGATGTTGGAGAGGAAGAAGATGACAATATTTTAATTCCCGATGAACATCCTGAGCAATTTACATCTTTGGATGAATTACAAGAAAAATTAGAAGGAATTAAAGAATTATTAGAAAAAAAAAACTTAAAAGAAGATGATAGGAAAAAAGTTGAACAATTATATAATTTGTATTTACAACAAAAAAATATTTTAATTGAAAATGAAACAAAAACTGCCAAAAAAGAAGTTATTAATCAAAATAATATTAATGTGAATAAATATTTACAAGAAGAACAAGAAAAAAGAAGAAAAGCACAAGAAGAAGAGCAAAAAAAACTTGAACAAATGCGAAAAGAAGAAGAAGCCAAAAAGAAAAAAAATGATAAAATTCAATCAATTTTGAACACAAAAGTTTCGACAAAAATTTATAGAGATCAAAAAATGCCTACCGGTAACAAACCATGGACCGATGACCTTTTCCCTCCAGAAAAAAAATCTTTATGTCCCTTTGATAAAAATGGATGGGTACTACCAGAAGATGTATGGGAATCTGATGTAGATGGCTGGGAGGCATTTAAATGGTGTAGAGTCGAAGAAATTTATGATTCTCAAGATTATACAGTTTTTGTTGGTGGTTCTACCATTGATGATATTCAACAAGGTAATATAGGAGATTGCTACTTTTTATCAGTTTTAGGTTCTTTATGTGCTTTTCCTGATTTCTTTGATAAATTATTCCATATCAAAGAAAAAACTAAAGAACATGTATATGGAGTCTATATATATATCAATGGCAAATGGGAATTAGTTTTAGTAGATGATTATTTCCCTTATGAAGGTTTAGGTTTCAAACAATTTGCTTTCAGTTGTTCTGCTGAAAATGAAATATGGGTTGCTTTATTAGAAAAAGCTTGGGCAAAAGTAAATGGATGTTATGCTAAAATTGGTTGTGGAGGATTGCCAAATGAAGTTTTTGATGTTTTAACTGAGGCATATAGTGAACAAAAATCAATTACTAAAAATAATAAAGAAGAAATTTGGAAAAAATGTGAAGATGCTGTTGGAAAAGGATATGTTATGACTGCTGGCACCTCAGGGGATGTGTCTAATTTAGATTTGGAAGAAGTAGGATTATCCCCAGGACATGCTTATTCCTTTTTAAATATATATAAAGTAGATACAGGTAATGGTATTGAACGGGTTGTAAAATTAAGAAATCCATGGGGAAATGGAGAATATACTGGAGCTTGGAGTGATTCAAGTAAAAAATGGACTGCATCAACTAAAAAACAATGTGGATATACAGGAAATAATGATGATGGCGTATTTTATATGTCTTTTGATGATTTTATTAAATATTATGTTACTATGGGTATTGCTAAATTAGAACCAGGTTATCAAACAACAGTATGTAAAATTGGCAAAGAAAAAGCTACAAAGTGCCAAGTTTTAAAATTAGCAGTTAATGAAGACAACGAAAAAAGTTATATTCAATTATATCAAAAAAATCCAAGAATTATTTTAAAAGACGGTACATATCAAAATACAGTTTTAAGCTTTATAATGTTAGTAGATGCCAATTTCAAATATATCAAATCAATTGCAAGCACCGATATGCATATAGGAATTGAAGAAGATTTAAAAGCAGGTACCTATTTTGTATTATGTGATGTTAACTACAGATATGTAAACACCAATGGAAAAAATCATGGTTACAACATAACTTGCTATTCTAAAAATCCTATTTTGATCGAAAATGTCACAGAGAGAATAGATGGAGCTAAAGCATTAGAAGTCGCAATGTATTACTATAGTATACAAAAAATTGAAAAACCAACACAAGATAAAAGTGGTATGAGAGTATATATATCTAAGAATTATAATACTGATATACCTTTCATGTTAGCATGCTTCGTTAACCCTACTCCTAATAATTACAAAATAAAATTAGAAGTAAAAGCAAAAGGTAATAAATCATTTTGCATATATAATAATAGTGATGCAACTGAAAATGATTCTTCAGTTATAAAAGAGGTAAAATCTGGTAGTGCTGTCACTTTTTCAATTTTAAAATATTCACTATCAAGTATGTTCAGTTTATTATATACTGTTTTATCTAATGATGATGAGAGAACAACTGAAAATACTAATCCTGTATTTGATGAAGAAGGAGAACAAATTGATGAAAATGGTAATTTGTATCAATATATTTTAGAAGTAAATAATGGTAATGGATATACTATAGGATTAGAAAATACAAGTCAATATAAAATTAAATTAAGATTAATTTTGGAAGGATTGACTATTGTTGATAATGAATTTAAAGGGCAAAGTAATCCTGTTTTTGAAAGTTTACCTAAATCCAAAAAAGTTTTTAATCTTAAAGTTAATCCAACTGCAACTGATTTATCTTTTGAATTTACTTATGCATAAAAATTAGTATTTTATTGTCATAAATTGTCTTTAATTCTATCTTTATACATCTTTATTTTTATTATTTCTTTGGTAAAAATAATTATTTTAAATTAATTAATTTTAAAAATAATT
>CAMUZC010000105.1 GCA_947165105.1 uncultured Lachnospiraceae bacterium
TGGGGATTGGGCCCAATCCCCAATCCCAATCCCCAATCCCCAATCCCCAATCCCCCATCCCCAATTTAAGACTTAATATTCTAATAATAAATTAATTAAATAATAAATAAATAAATAAATAAAATTAATAAAATAAAAAAAATATTTAATTAAATACTTAAATTAATTTATGTTTAATCTTAAATTAAGTATTAAATAAATTTAAATTATTTCATTATTAAATACTCAAAATATTAAAAATTATTTATCGACCTTTAATATTTATTTTTTAGTATTTTTCTTTTTAACAGTAGGTGCTTTTACATCTTTATTAATATGCTTTTCAGCAATATAGTTATCCAAATCTTGTCCTCTTGGAGGATATAAATCTTTATAAGTCCATTTGTTTGTCAAGCTATTTAAAATTTTGGTCAATTTATTTGGATTATTTAATTTATGTCTCAATGGACCTATTTCTGCAACAGTAGCATACAAAATTGACATTGTCTTGGACCAAGTATGATTAATTTTCACAATAACATGATTGTCATAAGTAAATAATTCTGGTATTTTTATGTTATATAAAAATTCAATAGGTTCTAATTGTTGTTGAATATCTCCACATGTTCCACACCAATACAATTGTCTAGTTTCAGTCAAAAATACAGTAGATCTAAAACCGCAACTGACTTGTAAGAAATTGAAATTGACTTTACTATATTTAATGTCATTCAAATTTGGAGTATACATATGTTTCAAATTACCAGTACCTAATTGACCATTTACATTGCATCCCCAACTATAAATCTTATTACTGCATTTACAAGCTGAATGTTTAAATCCACATGAAATTTGATCTACTGTCTTTCTTTTATCTAAAAAGAATTTAACAACGGTAGGATATGTTCTTGGTTCAGTATCTCCATGTCCTAATTGACCAAATTGATTGCTACCGAAAGAATATAAATGTCCACTTGTTGATAATAAAAGACAAAAATCTTTACCACATTCAATTTGGCAAAATTTAACATCAGGTAAAGGAACTTCAATAGGAGTTCTATATAAACCATCGTTTCCTGAAGCTCCAGCAACAAAGCATGATAAAATAATTAAGTTTCCAGATTCATTCAACAATAAGGCATTTTTTCCTGAGAATTTCATTGCTGTAATATCTGCTTTTATATTTACAGCAGGATTTTCTTGTTGAGTTTTAATAATATTTTGGAAAGACATTGGAGAATAAATATTTTTACTTTTGAGGACACCCAATTGATAATAATTATTTGAACCAAAGACATATAATTTATTTTCTTTTGTTAATACCATTGTATTATCTTGACCGCATGCTATTTTTCTTACATTGAAATTATCTATAATAATTGGACTATCCAAATAATAAAATTCAATAAATGAATCTTCAGTAAATTCTTGTTCTTCATAAGGATCTTCTTCATCTTCAAATATTTCTTTTTCATTTCTAATGTTTTCTATTTCATTATCAAAATCTATATCTCCTATTCCTCCGTCATAATTTGTATTATTAATATTTCCTCTAAGTCTATTTCCATTTCTACCAGATTTGAAATTTTCAAATAAGAAATTTTTATCTTTATTTATGTTAAAAGCACATTGACCGTTTCCATCCCATCCCCATGTAAATGTTTTTCCTAAACAATTTACTAAAGTTGTATGGAATTCTCCTACTTCTATTAATTGAATTGGAGTATTTTGCTTAATATTATGACCAGTAACATCTTGATAAGTTTCACTCCAAGGTACAGCCATATAAATATCATCAATATTAATAATAGCATCTAAATCTAAAATATGTGCAAAGAAGTGTAATTTTGGTTCATCATAAGGTGAGTGATTTAAATATTGTACTTGTACAATTTTAGTAGGATTTAAAGTTTGTAATTTTTTATCGTAGAATTTTTGCAATTTTTTCATTTTTTGTAAAGTGGCTTGAGATCCTTTTTCGTTAGGATTTGCTTCTAATGTTCTTTCAGGGAATAAAGTGACTGAATTTACGAAAGCAGATTCTTCATATCTAAGATCTTCTTCTTCAGTAAATTCTTGCAATCTTGCTTCAATAATTTTTCTTTTGAGATAAATTCTTTTATAAGCTCTTTGAATAGTAATAACATGTCCTCTAATATTTACATACCAAGTATGGAATCTATGATATTTTATCAAACCAACAAATTTATCAACAGCTTTTTGCTTATTAAGTATTTTATCCATATAGAAATGCTTTCTGAAGTGTTTTTGTATTTTTTTACATTGTATTTCTTCTTTCAAAACTTTTCTTCTTTTTACAATTCTATTATATAATTCTCCCATATGTACACGACTCAAATAAGCTCTTACATGCTTTTGTATTAAAATAGCAGCTGGAGTAACATCACTTCTGATATGTTTTTCAACTCCTTTTTCAATAATAGCCTTAACTAATGCACGATATTTAAGATATTTCTTATATTTGAAATTAGCCACATAATTTGAGATTGCATATTTTGCTTGAACTAATCTAATATATCCTTTATCTGAGTTAATCCTGAAATTAGTACAGTAGAAAAAGTTTTTTAAACTATTCAATTTTTTGGCGAATCTATCACTTTCTTTTTTAACTTCAAGCATTTTTGATTTCAATGTTAAAAGTCTGCAAATTTCTCTTATTTTATTCATTTTATTGATGTAAGAATATAATTTGTAATTTTGTTGTAAGGTGAAAATTGCTCCATAAAATAAGTGGAAAATTCTTGCAGATTCAAGTGCTCTAATTTTGTTTGCTAAAATAGTAACCAATTTTTGTTTTTTCTCTATTGCTTTTCTTCTAGCTTCATCGAATTTATCACTACATGATTGTCTCATCAAAATTAATGTTTTACCAAATAATATAATATTATCATCATGTTCTGGTACTAATTTTTTAGCAATTAAATGACACCAGTCATGTAATTGGGGAGTATTATCATGGACATCTTTATAGAAAGGCTTTCCTGGGAAATCTACAGCATCTTCAAATTTAAGATACCATTCTCTATAACTTTTAATAACTGGGAAACCTTCTTGTCTGACTCTGATAGTATCAAGTACTCCCATATATTTAATTTGTAATAAAGAAAACCATGGAACGAAATAATTCTTTTTTTTAACTTCATTTGGTTTTAAGCAACGAATATAATGTCTTACACATTCTCCTAAAGCTTTAGCTAAGTTATCCATATCACTTCTAAATTTACCACCTAAGAATTTCTCTTTTTTATGTCTTTCTTCTCCAGAGTTATTTCCTATCATTGTTTGTAATAATTCATCTTTCATTGAATCTATAGTGTCTCTCATTCTTAGCTTAAATTCATCCAAATTTTTGGTACAAAATCCACCAATGGTATATTCGACATCTTTTGCTGTATGACATATGAAAAATTTATCTTTGTTTTTTAAACTGGATTTAATTGTTGGATTTGATTTTGATTGTTGCAATATTCTTGATAATAAATTCATATCTTTTTGACCTACATTACATTCATTATCTAGTTGATAAAAGATTCCAGAAGGATATTTTCCCATACCTTCTAATATAATTGTATTATCTTTATATTCTATTTTATTATAATGTTCAGATAATCCTTCTCTGTTAAACATATTTTCAATTTCTTTAAATATATCTTCTACGTATAAGTTTTGTAACTTTTCGTTGGCGTAATTAATACAAAATTGTTCGAATGAATTTTCTTTGAAGCATTCAAAACCGAAAATATCTAATAAACCAATGTGTCTAATATCATCATCATCTGTTACTTTTTTTCTAATATTTTCATCGAATAAAGTCAAATTCATTCTTTTGACTAAAAATCCGAATAATCTATTATAAACTTCTTTTGAAAATGTATCTCTAAAAGCGACACATCCTGCTTTATTCATAGGAGATTTGATAGTTTCTCCTTTAATGATACGAACGTTGAACAAAAATGTTTCTTGGAATATATTATAATCAAAATTCATCATTTCACTTATGAATTTTTGAAGAGGAACACTGCTTGCTGATATAGTGCATTTATCTCCTGATTTATCCTCATCGAATTCTATGTTACCTATATGTAATATGGCAATAACAGTTTTTATGACATAGTTAATTTCATTGTCGCTGAAACCTGTTCCTACCATACCTTCAATACATTCATAAAAGTTAAAAACATCATCAATTGTAGGTACAGTATATACATCATTTCTCAAGTAATGAAAATCTTCATATTTAATTTGTTTAATCTCTTTCCAATTAAAATATTTTTTCATAGCATCTTCCGTTAAATTTTTTTCTATATATGTTCTTGCTGCATCAGATAATTTCATTCCTCTTTTTTGGCAATAGTCATAGATTTTTGAGTAATTAAAATTCTCTTTTATCAATTCATTTAATCCAACTAAGACTTGATAAAATATGTGATAACTTCTTTCTCCTGGTGCCAAGCTAACAACACGACTTTTTTCCAACAAATAAGTTTCCATATAGGCTCCGACTATAGTCTTTGTAGTAATTTTTATGAAAATTTTGATATATTTACCGAATCTTGAACTATTATCATTTCTTACAGTTTTAGCGTTACCGAAGGCTTCTAAGACGGGGTTACAGGCTAAAATTTTATCTTCTAAGGATTGCTCTCTTTGACCATCTTCACCTTTTTTTCCGAAATAATAAGCAATGAATTTCATACAAAGTTTAGCACATTCAGTTTTTCCTGCACCAGACTCTCCTGAAATGACCAATGCTTGGTTTTTTCTTTGGTTTAGTAAGTCGAAAACACTATGCATTGTTGTGTCAAAGCAATGTGGTTGTCCTCTTTCATAAATTTCTACTGAATTAGCTTTACAGAAGTCAATTATTTCTTGCATTTTGTCCTCTGTATATAAGCCTGGGATAATTTGATATGGATTAGTAATAATTAAGGTTTCTCCGACGTTGGTAAAAATTGAATCTTCATTATATCTATTTTGGATATTTGTTAATAAATCTTTTGTGTTAATTGGGGATACTTCAGCCATATCATTAACATTTATATCATCGTCTTGACAAATACGAGCAACTTGAGATATAGAAGGTTTATATTTTTTTCCTTCAATCTCTACTTCAAGTTGGACATCTTTTCTTATTTTATCATTAGCTATTACTTTTAAGACTTTTCCCTATAATAATAAAAAATGGAATATATAAATTATTGGCTTACTTTCTTAAATGGGTTTTCTTTTGGGTCTTTCACGGTCTCAAATTCCACTAAGCATTTTGTTCCAGGTGGAAAATTTTCTGCCTGTTTCTTCTTTTCTTCATAGGTCTTCATTTTTATATAAGATTATATATTTATATTTTTATAAATGTTTTTATTCTTTTTTAGTTATTATTTTAATAAAAAAAAATAATTATTTTTTTTAATTATTAATTATTTTTTAATAATTAATTTGCAATATATAAAACAAGATA
>CAMUZC010000106.1 GCA_947165105.1 uncultured Lachnospiraceae bacterium
AAAAGAAATTCACTTGAATCTTTAATCATCATTATTATCATTTTTTTTATCTCCATCTTCATCTTCTTCCTCTTCATCGTCATCATTTTCATCATTTTTTTCTTGATTATAAAATGGTGAAGCATTATTAATAACATTTCCATAATTTGGACTTGTAGGATAATAATTAGGCGAAGCAGGGACATATTGTGAAGTATTAACAGAATCTTGTACTTTAGGACTTGAATTATACATTCCGCTTCCAGGTATATATGGTGGAGAATTACCACTACTAGGTCTTATAATAGCCGGTGTTGTCGGTGAATAAGATGAATTAGGTCCTCTAGTTCCAGTTCCTTGAGTTATTCTCCTACTATAAAATCCAGGACCTCCAGAATTCATATTAGGACTTCGGGGACTATATGCACTTCCTACATATTCACTTTGAACTCTATATCCGTCTTCATTGGCCAAAGGTGAATAAGGTGCTGGTGTTCTAATATTATTATAATCACTTTGGGGATTATAATCTGAACTTGCAGGAGATACTAATTTTTGACTATTATTAGGTGTAGAAATAAACGAACTTTCTCCTTTGTATAAACTACTTGGATTATGGAATGGAGATTGTAGAGAGGAACCATTATAATCTGGGGCGGGAGTGAAATTTCCACTATTATCATATATACTTGCACTAACATTGTTATGTGGATATGCATAAAGTGGTGTACCTTGCATAATGGGTGTATGCATATTATCCCCTTGGTCATAATTACTATTTATTACTACTTCTTCTTCCTCTATTGCATAATCTTCTTCATTTCTTCTGTTTTCGTTTTCAAAAGCCTTGAAATCTATTAATAAATCAAAATAGCCAGTACCTACATGGGTTAATTTTCCTAATAGAATATTTTCAGAAATTCCCTTCAGTTCATCTTTTTCACTAAAAATACCAGCATCTAATAATATTTCGACAGTCTCTTCAAATGATGCTTTACGTATAGGACCATATTCATTCCTATTTAATCCATGTCTTGTAATAGAAGTTAAATATCCTTTTTGTGTCATTAAATCACATAAAATTGAAATATGTCTATAGTTTACATATATTCCATAAGGTCTTAATACATTTCTTAATTCTTGTACCAAAGACTTACGAACAGCTTCTATACCTAACACATTATATATTTCATTAATATCATTTGATATAGTTCGCCTAAAGTCTACTTCTTCAACTTCGAAAATTTTTGCTAAATTTGTACCATCTGTTTCTAGAATACTTTCCTCAGGTGCCTCTTTATTAGGAATTAAAGCTCCTTTATTGTCGTATTTTACTTGTTTTACATTTCTAACATAGACTTTTTTAATAGAGTCAATACCACATAAAGATACTTCAGTTAATAAACCATTTTCGAATAATTTTAAATAATTTAAAGATTTATATTTTTCTTTTTTTTCTTCTTCTTTTTCTTCATTTTTACAACACAATCTTATATGGAATTTTTTCTCATCAGCAGTTTCTCTTGTATGTATAACAACAGCATTGGCATTTTGGACTTTTTTCTTAATTATTTCTTCAATCGTTTCCATTTTTATATTAATATAATCCTTATTTAGCACTAAACGTAATAACCAAGGACTTAAACTATCTTCTTGGATTAATCTATCGATTTCATCTTCGCATATTTCTATATATTCATCTATCATATTTTTATCTTCTTTTATTATAGTATTTTTTATATCAGGATCATAATAAATTTCTGACAAAGTGACAATATTTAACAAAGAGGTGTGTTCCACTTTTCCCCTCAATTCCAAAATTTCATCATTATTATATCCTCCCTCTTTTTCTTTTAAATAGATATTCATAGATGGCGTATTTAATTTTTTAGCTATATTAATAACTTCTTTTAGTCTTGGAACACCCAAAGTGACGTTAGCAGAAGAAACCCCTGCTAAATGGAATGTATTTAAGGTCATTTGAGTTGCTGGTTCACCGATTGATTGTGCAGCGATTGAACCGACCATTTCTCCGGGACGTACTATAGCTTGTTCAAATTTGGATTTTATTTCACCACAGACAAAATCAAAGGCTTTTTTATTTAGTCTATGATTTATTATTATATTTTTTGTTGATAAAGAATAATTTAGCACTTTGTTAAATAATGTCAAAGCACATTCTTGTCCTTCTTTACTTATTTTATCTGAACCTTTAACTATTTCTAAATCTTCTTTTAATTCTTTGACTTTTTGTAATACTATCATTGGATTTAAATCACTTTTACTAAACATATTTATATGATTATCATTTTCTGCATAAGTTATTATTGTTTTTATATTGACTGGAATATTTATTGCATTATCTCCTGATACTAAAAGATTTTTTCTCATATCATCTCTATCTTTTTTAATTTGCTCAAATTCAGAATCTAAATCTAATCTCAATTTTGAAAATCCAGCTCTTTTCATTTCTTCAATAACGGAATCTTCCATAAATCTTTTTAAATCATTGAATATATTAAATTCATCATCTTCATCTCTTTCGATAAATTTGTAATTTCTTTCAAGCATTTCATCATTTAGTTTTAAAGTTTCAAATTTTTGGTCCTCTATATACTCCCCGGCCATACCATCTTCACCATATAAAAATTGCATCAAATTTCCAACGGAATTTCTTACAGTTCCATCATATTTAATCATTATATCTTCTAAAGCTTTAACAAGTCTTCTTTGAATATAACCTGTTTGTGATGTTTTAACAGCTGTATCTATAATACCTTCTCTACCCCCCATTGCATGGAAATAAAATTCTTGCGGGGTTAAGCCTTTCAAAAAGGAATTTTCAACGAAACCTTTACTTTCTGATTTGTAATCGTCTTTTAAAAAGTGTGGTAAAGTTCTGTTTTGGAAATTGAAAGGAATACGCTTTCCTTCGACATTTTGTTGGCCTACGAAAGCTATAATTTGGGAAATATTTGTTGAATTACCTTTTGAACCGGCTGAGACCATGTTTTTAAGATGGTTTTTAGGTAAAAGGGAATTTTGGACAAGAACACCGGCTTTTTCACGAGCATTGTTTAATTCAGTATTTGCATTGGATTCAAATGAATCTATCATATTTTTACCTGGTTGAGATTCTAATTGCCCAGTTTGCGCCTTTGCTAAAATTTCTGAAATATTATTTTTCATTTTCCTTAAAGTTTCGGCAACTTGCTCACTTGTTTCAGGATCACATATTATATCACTTATACCTACAGTCCATCCGGATAATAAAAGATAATTATTAATTATTTTTTGGCAATTTCCCAAAAATTCTATAGTTTTTTGGGGACTAACTTCGGTCCATATACTATGTACTATACCCCCACTTGAAGCCCCTACTGTTTTTTTGCAAATAATACCTTGTATTAATTCACCTTTTTTTATTTCGACATAATTATCTATTAAATTAAGTTTAAATCCTTTTGGGGTATCTTCTCTAAATCTTGTTAAGTTCAATTTTTCAGGTAATATTAAACTAAATATTTGCTTTCCCGACCATAGGGGCTTTGGACTCATTATACATGGCATAGGTAAGTTTTTTATATTGAAATCATCTATCCACATAACTATATTCATGGTTTGTTCATAAGTTAAAAAATTATCTCTTGCAGTGAATAATTTACATCCTATTAAAGTATCTTGGACTATACCCATAACTGGCCTATTTGATTGAGGGGAAACGATTTGTTTAGGAACATGCATTATATTCATAATTTCAGATTTTGATTCTAAAGATTGAGGTAAATGCATATTCATTTCATCTCCATCAAAATCTGCATTATATGGTGTTGTAACAGATAAATTTAATCTAAAAGTAGAATATGGTAAAATATGTACACGGTGCCCCATCATAGACATTTTATGCAATGAAGGTTGACGGTTAAATATAACATAATCCCCATTTTGCATATGCCTTTCTACTATAAAACCTTTTTCTAAATGTTCATCTGTTGTATTTTTGCAATATCTTAAATCAATCACAGTTTTGCCATCATTTGATTTAATCATTTTAGCCCCAGGATATTTAGTAGGTCCATTTTGTACTAATTTTTTAAGTCTATCCATATTTAAATCAGTGACAACTTCTGGAAAAGTTAAATTCATCGCGATAGAAAGAGGTACACCTAATTCATCCACTTGTAAATTTGGATCAGGTGATATAACACTTCTTGCACTATAATCAACTCTTTTTCCCATTAAATTTCCTCTCACACGACCTTCTTTTCCTTTTAATCTAGCATATATGGCTTTTATTGGTTGGCCACTTTTTTTATGGGCTCTAGCTGAACTTAAATCGTTGTTCATTAATGTAGCGACATTAAATTGCAAATTATCAAATTTATTTTTACTTGTTGTTGAACCTGCACCTAATTTATCTTCACTTTGAAGTTCTTTATTTGCTTTTAAAATTTGGTTGTATTGATGCGTTAAATCATCTTGGGATCTTAAAGATGAATCTACAGAGACTGATGGACGGACTTGAGGAGGACAAACTGCTAAATTTTGTATTATCATCCATTCTGGCCTTGAATATTTTGGATTAAATCCAAGTAATTTTATTTCATCATCAGAAATTTTGGAGAATATTTCAAGGACTTTTCTTGGCTCTATTTCATCATTTTCTCTCATTTCAACATTTTCTTCATTATCATTATCGTTTTTAAATTCTATTTTAATTTTTAAATTTTCTCTAGTATATTTAGGTTGTAATTGACCACATCCAATTTTACAAAAAGGATCCTTTTCATCTAATTCTTCCTGGTTTTCATTATTATCATAATTTTTTTTTTCTTTTTTTTTTCTCCTATGATTACATTTTTTTTTTGCTTTACATAAATTATATATTTTTAATTGACGTGTTTTGGGATTGCTAATTTTTCTAATTTCCATATATTTTTCATAATCATCAATTAAAATTTTACTACAACTATAACAGACACATTTTAACAATTTTAAACATTGATTAATAAATCCTACATGGAACACAGGTTTAACTAGATGAATAAAACCAAAATGACCAGGACAATCACTCATATTACATTTACATGTAGCACATCTTAACCTTTTATCTGTAGTACCCATTCTTAAATCGTTTATACCGCCTTCAGTTGGATTACCATTATCTTCAAAAGAGCGAGTGTTTGTAATTTCACAGACTGCCATTTGTTCAATTTCTTTTGGAGATAAAAGTCCAAATTGAATTGATTCTACTCTTTTTAAATCTGCATTTGAATGAACAATTAATTGACCACTCTGTTGCATTTTTATATTTATTTAATTTAATTTTTATTTATATATAATTTTTTTATATCTATTTATTTATTTTGTTTTTAGAAAATATATTGTTTATGGGGATAAT
>CAMUZC010000107.1 GCA_947165105.1 uncultured Lachnospiraceae bacterium
GGGTAGAAATAGTGGAGGTAAGAAATGAAAACAGGATTTGACAGTGAAAAATACTTGAAAGTACAAAGTGAAAAAATTGAAGAAAGAATTAAGATGTTTGACAACAAACTATATCTAGAATTTGGTGGAAAAATATTTGATGATTATCATGCAACAAGAGTATTGCCAGGATTCAAACCTGATGCCAAAATAAAATTACTTCAAAAATTTAAAGATGATTTAGAGGTTATTTTCTGTATAAATTCAGCAGATATTGAGAAAAGTAAAATAAGAGCAGATTATGGTATTAGCTATGAACTAGAATTATTAAGATTAATAGAAAATCTACAAAAACTAGATATAAACATTAATAGTGTTGTTGTAACAATGTACAAAGAAGGAAATAATATATCACATCTAGAGAAAATCCTAAAAGAAAGAAATATAAAAATGTATATTCATAGGCCAACACAAGGATATCCAGACGATGTAAATTTAATAGTAAGTGAAGAAGGATATGGAAAAAATCCATATATAGAAACAACAAAAAAACTAGTTGTTGTAACAGCTCCGGGAGCTAATAGTGGAAAACTTGGAACATGTCTATCACAATTATATCATGAGCATAAAAGAGGTGTTAATGCTGGATATGCTAAATTCGAAACATTTCCAGTTTGGAATTTAAGCTTAATGCACCCAGTAAATATTGCATACGAGGCAGCAACAGCAGAATTAAAAGATGTTAACATGATAGATCCATTTCATCTAGAGGCATATGGAGAAAATGCTATAAATTATAATAGAGATATTTCTACATTTCCTATATTGAAAAATATATTGCTAAAAATCACAGGAAAAGAAATATATAAATCTCCAACAGACATGGGAGTTAATATGATAAAAGCATGTATTACAGATGATGACATGGTTCAAGAAGCTGCAAGAGATGAAATAATTAGACGTTATTATAATATTTTGTGTGATTATAAACAAGGAATTTGCGAAAGCGACACAGTTGATAGAATAAAAGGTTTAATGGACAAGCTAGGTTTATCATTAACAGATAGAGAAGTAGCAAAAGTTGCACTTGATAAATCAGAAAAAGATGGATGCAATGCAATAGCTATTAAGCTTCCAAATGATAAAATTATAACTGGAAAAGAATCTGATTTATTAAGTTCAGCAAGTGCAGCAGTATTAAATGCTGTAAAAGAAATTACAAGAATACCAGATGAAGAATATTTACTTTCACCAGCGGTATTAGATGGTATATTTAAAATGAAAAAGAAAACATCATATAAAACATCATATTGCTTAAATTTGCAAGAGGTTTTAATTGCACTAAGTATCTGTTCTATTACAAATCCTATTATAGAAAAGGCAATCAATAATTTAAGTAAATTAAGAGGATGCGAGGCACATTCTAGCTATATTATTGAGAAAAGTGAGTTAAATGTGCTTAAGAATTTAGGAATTAATTTAACTTGCGAGCCAAAGATGTAAGTAATTGACAATAAGCTAAAAATATCATAAAATATAGACAAAACAAAAGAAAGGATATGATGTGAATATGAATATTTGGCATGATATTAACGGAGAGCGAATTAATCAAGATGATTTTGTGGCAGTCGTAGAGATACAAAAGAATGGAAGAAATAAATACGAGTTAGATAAAGAAACAGGGTTATTAAAGTTAGATAGAGTACTTTATACAGCAACTCATTATCCAGCAAACTATGGATTTATACCAAGAACATATGCAGGAGATAATGATCCATTAGATGTATTAGTACTATGCCAAGAGGAAATTGTTCCAATGACATTAGTTGAATGCTATCCAATTGGTGTTCTAAAAATGATTGATAATGACGAAGCAGATGAAAAAATAATTGCAATATGCAAAAATGATCCATATTTAAATACCTATAAAGATATAAGTCAATTACCAAATCAATATATGGAAGAAATTATGCATTTCTTTGAAGTATATAAAACTTTGGAAGGAAAACACACAAGTGTTGGAAAAATGTATGGAAGAGCAGAGGCAGAGGATATTATTGCTGATGCTATTGAAAATTACAAGAAAAAGTTTGAAAATTAATTTCCGATTTCGTTAAAATGAATTAGATAATGACCTAACTAAGACATAGAGAAATATAAAGAGATAGAAAGATAGAAGAGGTAGAAGATGGTTTTTGGAAAGTTAATAGCAATTGTAGTGATAATGTTAATCTTACTACTATTTATATTTATAATAATAAAAAACAAAGTGATTAAAGAAAACTTGAAACTGATTAAGCTTAGAATGCTTTTAGTGTTTTCAAGTAATGAGGCTGCAAAAAAATATGCATTAAAAATAATAGATAAGTATCCTCGAAATGGTGAAGTTCATAAAATATTAGGTAGGCTATATGAAAAGGAAGGAAACATTAATGTAGCATTAGATGAATATATAAGAGCTGTTGAGTTAAATAATTCTGATTATGAAATGCATTATAAGGTTGCTGAATTATTGCAAAAGAACGAAAGAAATGATGATGCAATAATAATGTTACAAGATTTATTAAAAATGAAACCTGATTATTTGGAGGCTTCTAAATTATTAGGAAACATTTTGTATGATGAAGAAAGATTTAAAGAAGCTGTATCAGTTTATATGTATGCATTGAGATATAATCCAACAGATTATGATCTATATTATAATTTAGGTATGACATTTACTAGATTAAATGATTTTCAAAAAGCAAAAGAATATTATAAAAGAGCAGCTGTTATAAATTCATATTTATTTAATGGACAGTATAACCTAGCGTTGATTGCAATGATTCAAGGAGAGTTAGATGAAGCACAAAAACACCTTATGGAAGCCTTACAGCAAGAAGAATTGGAACCAATGGTGTATTACTATTTAGCTCAAATTGCAATGATGAAGGAAGAAAAACAAAAGGCAGTAGATTACTTAAATTTAGCATTAGAATTAGATAGTAAAATTGAGGAAAAAATAAAAAATCAACCATTATTCGGACCTATACAGGATAGAATTAGAATTCCAAATGAACCATCAAGAAAAATAAAAATAACATTATCTAAAAAAGAAATAGATACAAATCATTATCTTGAAGAAATGTTTAATCTAGTAGATTCTTTAAATGGCGGGACTGGGTTAAATATTGAAGAAGAAAATCAAGTAGAAATAGAGATTGAAGAACAGAATGAAAATGAAAAAGAACGTGATTAAAAAGAATATTTGAATTCAACTTAAAATATATTCATAATATAGAATTTCTATAAGAAAGGAATTGGGATATTATGAATATTAGCATTATAGGCGGAGATTTAAGAATTGTTGAATTGATAAAATTATTAACAGAAGATAAAAATGAAATATGCTTGTTTGGATTTGGTCAATGTGAAGAATTGGGAGAATTTAAACAAGCATCTAATTTAGATGAAGCTTTACAAAATGCAAAAATTGTGATAACATCTATACCACTATCTAAGAATGGAAAGAATGTAAACACTGTTTTTACAGAAAAAACAATATTAGTAGAAGATTTATTTAGCAAGGCAAATAATAAAATAATTATTACAGGCAATATAACAGAAGAAATTAATAAGTATATAAAACCCGAAAACAACAATGAAATTATTGATGTTCTAAAATATGAAGAATTGACTGTGAAAAATGTTATTCCAACAGCAGAAGGGGCAATTCAGATTGCTATGGAAAAAAGCAAGATTACTCTACATGATAGCAATTGCTTAATTTTAGGCTTTGGAAGAATTGGAAAAATCCTTGCTAAAATGCTTCATGGATTAGGCGCAAATGTATATTGTGAAGCACGAAAACAACAAGATTTAGCATGGATTAATGCATATGGTTATAATGCAATTCATTTGAATGATTTAAATAAAAGATTGGGTGAATTTGACTTTATTTTTAATACGGTTCCACACTTGATTTTAGATAAAACAAATTTAGGATTGATAGAAAATGAATGCATATTAATAGATTTAGCTTCTAAGCCAGGGGGAATAGATTTTGAAGAGGCCAATAAATTGAAACTGAAAAATGAATGGGCTCTCGCTTTACCAGGGAAAGTTGCTCCTAAAACCGCAGCTAAATATATATTTGAAATTGTGAAACAAATAATTAATAATGACGAATAAAATATTGAAAAATATAAGAAAGAGGAAGAAATATGAATATATACATACAATCATTAATATTAGGAATAGTGCAAGGATTAACAGAATTGTTGCCAATATCAAGTTCAGCACATTTAAATTTAATACCATGGATGTTTAATTGGCAAGGACTATCAGATTCTTTTGATGTAGCACTTCACTTTGGAACATTACTTGCAATTGGACTATTTTTCTTTAAAGATTGGTTAGAGTTAATTAAAGGTGGATTTAATTATGTAACCAAAAAAGAAAATACAACAGAAGGAAGAATGTTTTGGTACATAGTAATGGCAACAATTCCAGGTGGAATTATAGGATTTTTACTAGATCATTTTTTAGAAGATACATTAAAACAGCCTGTAATTATTGCTATTGCACTAATAGTAATGGGAATTGTGTTATATTTTGTAGACAAAAATTGTAAATCAAAAATTGATTATAAACACATGGGATTTAAAGAAACATTTCTAATAGGTTTATCACAAGCATTAGCCTTTATACCGGGTGTATCAAGATCTGGTGTGACAATGACAACAGCAAGATTAATGAAAGTAGATAGAGAATCAGCAGCAAGATATTCATTTATGTTATCAGCTCCAATAGTACTTGCAGCTACAATTTTTAAATTTAAGGATTTTACATTGAACTTAGAATTTTTTATAGGTGTTATAGCTAGCTTTTTAGTTGGTGTAGCAGTAATTAGATTTTTAATGCAATACTTAAAAAAAGGCAGTTTCAAAATGTTTGCAATATATAGAGTAGTTGTTGGAGCAATAGTTTTACTTGTGTATTTAATTAAATAACATATATTAAAGTAATGCTTATATGAAATTAGATATAAAGATATAGGAAGGAAAGGTGAAATAAATGGATAGTAATTTCAAATTAATTAGAAGAACATTGATTATATTAGTGGCACTTACAATTTTTACAGTTGTAATGTTATTGCTTGTTGGAAAAGATGGCTTGATAAACAAAGAAATTAAAGATTATAATGATACACATGTTGAAGAAAATTCAGAAAAACAAAATGAGAAAGTGGTTGTTGTAGATAATCAATAATCAACAAATGGGACGGTTCTAAATGTTGAAAATTCTTCGAAGTAAAGGTTAAAACTTGTCGAAAGCGGTCGCAAAAGGACTAATATATTAAATTTCGCAGGCTTACTGGCTCGTACTTAACAAAAGGC
>CAMUZC010000108.1 GCA_947165105.1 uncultured Lachnospiraceae bacterium
AATAAAATTAAATTAATTATTATATATTTTTATATTTAAAATAATTTTTGGAAAAAAAAATCTTTAATCAAAAATTAATTATTTTGCAATATAAAGAGAACTCAATAATAAAAATTAATAATTAAAAATATGAAAGCTAGATTTGTGTTTTTGATACTAAGCCTCATTTCGCTAGTTTCTTCACAACTTTCCAGCCAAATAATCCATACAAACTCTGAACTAGGAAAAGTTTGTGAGACCACCGATGGAAAAAATGTCATCATTTCCCAAAGAGGGGAAAATATCCTGATGTCCAAAATGGATAAGAAAGGAAATTTTGATTACCATGAATCCAAATTTAAACATCCATATAGTATGAACGCCAAAATTGTAGATTCCAAAATTTCCACTGGAGAAGAAGGATATACCCTTTATTACAAGGCCAATGGAAAGGAATATTTATCCCAGTTCAAGGATGAAGGGAAAGGATACGATAAAAATAAAATTGATACTTTTGATACTTATAATGTGATTACTTCTGCTTTGACTTTAAAAAATGGAAAGGTATTTTTAGCTGGTATTAGAGAACCCAGTGCAGACTTTGCTCAGACAACCCTTAATATAAATATATATGATCCAGTGTCCAAGACTGTTCTATCAGGTGAATCCTTGAATGCCTTTAATAAATTTATTTCTTGTGCTGAACTTAAGGACAATGAAGTTTATTGTGCCTATGTCCATGATGAAAAAGATTTAAGATCTCTATTAAGGGTCCAACATTTCAAAATTTCTGATGAAGGTACAATTACTCAAGATCCCCATTATTTAGTAAAATCCTTCTATACTACATTTAATTACATAAAGGTTATTAAAATAAGCCAAAATAGAATGGGAATCCTCTTCCAAACCGGAAACACAAAATACACCGACAGTATTCCTTATGGTAACACAGGAAAAGATTTATATTTCTATGATCTACAAGTAACTCCCTCTACATTCGAAGTTATTAGATATGATTACATTTTCAACAATTGTCGATACAAGCAAAATGCTGAAGACTACACCATAGATTTAATCGCTACTACAGAAAATATAGTCTATGCCATTTGCGAAATTGACAATGCAGGAAAAGATGCGGTTGCCTTCCAATTGATGAAAATTTATGGCCCTGACAAAAAATTCCTGCAAACAACTCTAAGTAACTGGGAAGAAAAAAATGTTAAAGCTGTGAAAAACCCATCCCTTGTGAAAATAGACAATTCTATTGGAATTGTTTATACAAGAGTCAATTCAACTGATGGCAAAGATGTAATGTTACTTCTGATGAATTATCCAAATTGCCAAGATGCTGCTGAGGATTTGAAAATATATTCTGAATGCAAAAATGAATTAAAGGTCAATTCATTAGCCTCCTACTTTAAAATCTTTTTGAGCAATCCCAATCCAGGTATGGCTTCCACTCCATTATATTACCGAATTGTTAGCGCCAATGATATGAAAATATATAATGGCAATACTGAAATAGTACCTAATAAAGATTATCCCGCCTCGACAATCTCTTCATTAACATTGAAAGAATATGGCTCAGAGGAAACTTATATTGAATACGTTGTGACCAGAAAAGAATCAGATGAAGTCATCTTTGGAAAAACTTGTAAGATAAAGGTAGATTTCCCAGAATGCTTACCTCAATGTAAAGGCTGTGATGAAAATGGAAATGATAAAGATAATCGTTGCTTTGATTGTCAACCTGGCTTTTATTCAGTGCCTACAAAAGATGATAAAACTGGATGTGCTAAAGACGGAAAATTACATAATTGTAATCGTTGCGATGTTGCCTGTACTAGTTGCTATGGACCTTTCAACCACGAAAAGCCAACTACTAACTGTATAGAAAATCAATGTAATAGAACACTTAATTATTTCCCATATGATAAGGATGAAACTATTTGTATAAACGAACAAAATAAGACTTTTTGGGAAGAAAATTTAAAATGTGTTTTATTCTTAGATAAAACTAAAGGAGACAATAAAGAAGTTTGGAAATGGAGTTGCTGCTATGAAACTTGTGGAAGTTGCCATTTACCTGGAACAAAACAACAACATAATTGTGACACATGCAAAAGAGATGTGACCTATTTCTATCAGAATCAAACAGAAGAAAATGAACTTATTCCTGGAAATTGCAACCCTAGCTGTGAAGGAGATGGATGCTATAAATGTGAAGTAGGTATTCACTTAAAAATGTGTGATTGTCTTCCTCATTGTGAAAAATGCCAAAATGCCGAAACTTGTGAAGTATGTCGTCCAGAATGGCTATTGCAACCTGCAAAGACTAGTTGTAATCAATCTTGTGAATATTGTTTATCTCCTATATGGGAAGACAAAGATAAGAAAAAAAATGGAAGATGTATCAATTGTAAAACATATTTCACTCCAGAACAATATACTTACAGAAACGAATGTTATGCAGAAGCAGACATACCTTCTTTTACTTATAGAGAATATCGTTCAGAAAATGATTTCTATGACGTTAAGAAAAAATATCATGTTTACGATGAAAAATGTAACATGCTTACTGCTTGTAAAAAAGGTTGCCATACTTGTTTCAAAGAACAAACAGATAAATGTACTGAATGCGAAGAAGATTATTACATGGATGATCCATTCAATAGAACTAATAGGAAATGGTTCCGTTGCTTCACCAAAAGACAATGCAGAGGAAACGATGAATATCCTCATGATTATACTGCAAGAATAGGAGGTGTGGACATCATTGAAAATGATAAAAAAGTATGCTTGAACTGTAAACAAAGAAATAATACTTTTAGACAACCAGAAGATGATTACTGGTGTGGAGATAACATAACCGGGACATTTGTTGATATTCCTGATTGGAATAAATTAACCAAATGTTATTTCAGATGTAAATCTTGTGATGCTAGAGGACACCCATGTGCAATGGAATGCTTATCTTGTAGGGATTCTAAATATTATGATTTAATCAGATATAATAGAGATCATGGTAACTGCTATAGAAAACAACATAAATGTGGTATATATCCTTACTATCATAATTATGATTTAGCCATTGACGAAGATGATTGCGGTGAGGATTGTGACGTTTGTCTCTATAATTTCCAATGTCCTAAAGAACTTCCATTCTTCAAATTCGAAACTCATGAATGTGTGGAATTCTGTCCATTTACTGAAGTCTTTGGAGGACAATGCAATGCAAATACTAGTATTGCTGCAATTATTTTACTAAGAAATCCATTCGGATTAAGACACCCTTATGACTTCATTAATAACACTGTAACTTTGAACCAAATTTTCCAGAGTAGTTTATTCCAATATTTCGCTTCCTCATATGATATTGATATAACTACCATTCAAAATCAAATAAATAACTATATAGGAACAGGGAAAGTTTATAATTTACCTCAAAGTCAAGTCATTATTGGAAATAATATTAGCATCGAATTATCCTCTGTTAGATTAGAATTAGAAAAATTAATAAATATTAGCAAAGGAATTACTCCTAAAACTCCAACAATTCCAATTCCAGGAGAAAATGGCACAAAAGATAATTCAACTGAGGTTGAGACTTCAGCTATTAATTTAACTGAATGCCAAAATATTTTAAAGAAAAAATATCAATTGCCAGAAGAAGAAGATTTATTAGTTATAAAATCTGATACTTTGGAGATATTAAATATGACAGAATATTTCGGTATCGAAACGGATTATCAACTATTTTCTACATCTTTAGGTGCCTTTTTGCCTTTATCTTCCTGTAAAGACGCTGGGTCAATTGTCGAAGTATCAAATCCATTCACAGCCACTGAGCAATTAATAGCCCAATACCAAAGCAAGACTGCTTCAGTTTTATCAAATGGTTACGATGTCTTTGACGCAAATAGTCCTTTCTATAATGATGTATGTACTCCTTATACAAACGAGCATGGAAATGATGTTTTATTAGATGCAAGAAGAAAAGATTATTATAATGAAAATATTAATATTTGTGAAAAAGGTTGTGCCTTTATTGGATATAATACTAAATCAATGACTTATACATGCAGATGCAATACTAAAGCTGTTCCTGGAGAAGAAGCTGGAGAATACCAAGGAGAAATCATTGAAAGAAGTATGCCTAAGAATTTCAAGGATTTAATTAGCAGAAGATCTAATATTGCTGTATTTAAATGTGCCACAAATGTATTTTCTGCCGAAGGACAAAAAAATAACTTCGGATCTTATATTTTATTAGCTAGTTTCGCTTCCTTCATTGGTGTTTTAGTTTTCCATTTCGTTAAGGAAAGAGATAGATCCATGGAAGAAGCATATAAAGAATTGGGACATATTGCTAATCCACCTAAAGGCGACAAAAAGGATGAGAAAAATGAAAAAAAAGTAAAGAAAGATAAAAAAAATAAGGGAAACGATGAAAAAGTGGATGGAAAAGCGGAAGGAAAAACTTCTAAAGTTCGTATGTCAAAGCTTCCCGCAGGCAATAAAGAAAAGGATGCTACATATTCAGGTGAAGATTATCTTTTCTTACCTTATAGTTTGGTTTATGCAAAAGATGCACTTAGTTATCTTATGACATTTTGGAATTTTCTTAAATTCAAGCAAATAATTATATTTACATTCTTTACAAGATCAAAAGGAATTCTCCGCTCTACTAAAGTAGCTCTTTTCATCTTATTTATTGCTCTCTACATGGCATTTACTGCTTTGTTCTTCAATGATAGTATTATGAGAGCTTTATATATTTACAAAGGAAATGCAAACGCTGCTGTTCATATTCCAAATATAATATTATCTAGTATTTGCTCATTTATAGCTGGTCTCATTGTTAGATATGTATGTCTTAATGAAAGAGATATATCAAAAGTTCTTATGGAAAACCATCCTAAGGATAGGGAAGAGATGGCTAACAAAGTAAAAAAGAGTTCAAAAATAAAACTTTTAATTTTATACGCTGTTTCTGGAGTTCTTATTTTACTCTGTTGGTATTATGTTTCTGCCTTTTGCGCTGTATTCAAGAATTCTCAAAAGAATTATTTGATTAATTTATTGATTTGCTTCTTGGTTTGCAATTTATGGCCATTTGTTACTTGCTGGATTCCAACTATCATGAGAAGAAAAGCTTTAGATAATAATAATGAATGCTTATATAAAGCAAGCCAAATTGTGTCTATTTTCTAAAAATTGAATTTATTATGACTCTTTAATCGATATTATTATTTGATTTTTATTATTTTTAAATTTGTTTATTGTTAAAAATAAATAATATTTTAAATAAGTAAAAAT
>CAMUZC010000109.1 GCA_947165105.1 uncultured Lachnospiraceae bacterium
CCAATCCCCAATCCCCAATCCCCAATCCCCAATCCCCAATCCCCATTATAATATTTTTAATTAATAAATAATTTAAATAAATATTAAAAAAATATTAATAAATAAATATAAATTTATTAATATTAAATTATTTAAATAATAATTTATTTAGTTATTAAATTTAACACAAATAAAATTATCTAAAAGAATGAATACCTGTTAATAATAATTGAAAACGTTTTTGTAAATAATTATTATTTCAAATGAAATAATTAGTTAATATATATCATAATAAAAGTCATAATTAATAATAATCATAAAAATAAAATTAAGATAATTTAAAACTTAATTAAATCCTGATTTATAAGATTGTCTTACTTCTCTTGTGTTTTTTAAATAACTTTCACTTGTTGAATTGCTCATTTCTTTATTTCCAAATTTACCTGAATATCCACCAAGATTATTATGTTTTGCAGTAAATTCAGTATTTTCATTTGACATACTGAATTTACTTTGTCTATTTTTTTCAGGACTTAAGAAATTTTTTAATTTTGATGCGGTAGCGGAATATCTCATAGGGGGATCAAACATCGAACTAGATAATTCACCATTATCAATTTGCTTCCAGAATTTTTCACAAACTTGTTTAGTAGTAAGGAATTGAAGTTTGAAATATGCCATTCCTCTTCTGTCAGAAGAAGGACCAACTGAACTATATCTATTATTTTGATTAGTTCTTGTTCTTTGAGATGAATCTTTTTTATTTTCTTCTGATGATGGAGATAATTGATATCTATTATTTAAAGCTTGGCCAGCTCTGGCGTTGTCCCCATAAGTTATATTTCTATCTTTTTGATATGAATAAGAAGGAGTTTTAACTGATTTAAATTGTAAAGTATTGAATTTGTCCCTTTGACCTCTACCGGAAGTGTATTTATCTAAGTTTATATTAATAGCTCTACTTTTATCAGTAATGCCTTTATATGATTTTTTAGGATTATATTCATAAATATCTGATTCTGATATATTTGGTGTTTTATATTTTTCTTTTTTACCAGTTTGTGATTGATATTGAACGTTTGTTCCAGTAATACTTGATTTCTTTGGTTTTATTAATTGGATTTTTTGAGCAGTTTTACTTAATGGATAATATTCATATATTTCAGGTACATTAGATTTATCATTTGGCTTCGCTTTTTGAGCAGTTGAAGGTTGTTTTTGTAAATATTTAGATAAATCAATTTTAACAGTATCAGAAGGCTTTCTACCATCTTGTGAAATTTTAGATTTAGGAGTTTGTTGATATCCAGTGTGTCGTCTTCTATCAGGCCCAGCAGGTTTTTTAGGTGCAGATGAGGCTCTTTGTCCCGGCGCAATATATTTTTTTGTATCTTGGGTAATATTACTAATTTTATCTCCATATGGTTTTTTGTCTCCAAATAAGAATTTATTTGAACCTTCTACGCTCTTGTTCATTCTACCATATTTAGATCTTGTAGCAGCAGTATTTAATTGAGATGAACCTGAAGTATAAGTACCAACATTATCTTTATATGTTCCTTGTTGTGATTGAGTTCTAGAAGATATATCATAATGTTGATAATCTGGTTTAATTCCATATTGTTTATTTTTTTGATAAGATGTACTTGTTTGAGCTTGTGATAAATAATTTGAAGTTGGATATCTTTTAATTCCTCTTTCATATGAACTTATTTCTTTTTTACCTGATACAGGATATTTATATGATGGTTTTGTGGTGTCTATAGATTGCATTTTATCTAATCCGGCATATTGTCTTATATGTTGAGTCGATGAAATTTTTTGTTCTTGTGGTTTTTGATATTTTTGGTATTGATTTGGTTGTATTCTTAAAGAAGTTTTATCTTGAGGTTTTTGAGTGGGATATTTATCATATAAACTGAATGATGATATTCCTTGAGTTCCTTGCTTTTGACCATATTGTTTTGAGGTGGTTTGATATTTTTTAAGTGCAAATTCAGTTTTTGTTTTTATAAATGTATCGAATCTGTCTTTATTTTTGCTTTGGTCATATTCATCTGTTTCAATATATTTCAATTTATTTTTTTCGAACCCGACTTTTAATCTACTGGTATTAGTTAACGGTCTTCCTTGACTATCATAACTAATCTTTCTCTTTTTCTTACTACTAAGAACTCGATCATGTTTTCTTGAAGTTGGTTTTCTCTCTATTTTTTCCTTCTTCTTTCCTTCAACACTCACTTCTAATCTTGAGTAATTATCAAGCCTTTCTCTGGGTGGTTTCTTTTTTTCTGTACTAACATTCAATCTTGCTGTATTAGTTAATGGTTTTCCATCTTTATCATAACTAATCTTTCTCTTTTTCTTACTACTAAGAACTCTTTCATGTTTTCTTGATGTTGGTTTTCTCTCTATTTTTTCTTTTTTCTTTCCTTCTACACTTACTTCTAATCTTGAATAATTAACTAGTCTTTCTCTTGGTGGTTTCTTCTTTTCAGTACTAACATTCAATCTTGCTGTATTAGTTAATGGTTTTCCATCTTTATCATAACTTATCTTTCTCTTTTTCTTACTACTATGAATTCTATCATGTTTTCTTGAACCTGGCTTTCTTTCTAATCTTGGTTTCTTCTTTCCTTCTACACTTATATCTAATTTACTGAGATTATCTAATCTTTCTCTTGGTGGTTTCTTCTTTTCAGTACTAACATTCAATCTTGCTGTATTAGTTAATGGTTTTCCATCTTTATCATAACTTATCTTTCTCTTTTTCTTACTACTATGAATTCTATCATGTTTTCTTGAACCTGGCTTTCTTTCTACTCTTTCTTTCTTTTTCTTTTCTGCACTTATTTCTAATCTTCCAATATTATCTAATCTTTCTCTCTTTTCTTTCTTTTTCTCAGTACTTACATTCAATCTAGCAGTATTTTTTAATGGTTTTCCATCTTTATCATAACTTAATTTTCTTTTTTTACTACTGCATAACCTTTCATGAGTTCTTGAACCTGGTTTTCTTTCTACTTTTTCTTTCTTTTTCTTTTCCACACTTACTTCCAATCTTCCAAGATTTTCTGGTCTATCATCTGATCTTCTTTCTTGTATAGTATATTGTCCTGGTTTACCAACTTGTGTTTTTTTAGTTAGTTTTTGTAAATCATACGTAGTTTGTTGTTTTCTAAATTCTTTTGGTTTCTCTTTTTTATCAGTGAAATCGAATTTTTTGACTAAACTTGGTTTTTGTTGTTGTTTATATTTATCTTCAATTTTAGAAATTCCTTTTAATTTTTGATCAGTATAACTTTGATATTTAGTATATTTAGAATAATCAATTTGTGGCTTGGTTTGACCAGAAGTAGCATAAGTTGTTTGTTTTGAAGTTTTATCATATAATCCTTGCTTAGAATGGTCTTTAGGCTTAGAGGTATAATAAGGACTTGGTTTTATTTGTTGTTGAGTTGTTCTACTAGTATATGATGTTTTGAGTAATTTTTGTTGGGATAGTGATTGCCCTTGGGGTTGTTTTTTTAGGTATGATATTTCATGGGTTTGTTGAGGTGTTTGTTGTAGTTTTGTTCTTGAATATGTTGATATGGCTTGGAGTGTTTGTTGTGGCTTAGTTTTTTTATAGTCTGTCTTATTAAATGTGAATGGTTCTGTTTTTTGTTTTGTTATATCATATTTTTTATCTATTTGTAGTTTCTTTTCAGTCTTTATTTGTTTACTAACGGTTGTATCATTATCTTTTTTAGGTCCTAATTTAGCACTTTCAGTCCTTACAAAGTCAGAAGAACCTTTTCTTTGGAATGTAGGTCTATTATTTTGGTCCATACTTACTTCTAATCTTGAGAAATTATCAATTCTTTCTCTTGGTGGTTTCTTCTTTTCAGTACTAACATTCAATCTTGCTGTATTAGTTAATGGTTTTCCATCTTTATCATAACTTAATTTTCTTTTTTTACTACTATATAATTTTTCATAGGTTCTTGAACCTGGTTCTCTTTCTTCTTTTTCTTTTTTCTTCTTTTCTACACTAATTTCAAGTCTTCCAAGATTTGCTGGTCTGTCAACATCTGATGATCTTTTTACATATAAATTATCTTTCTGATCAGAATAAGTACCTTTTTGTCCGTATTTAAACTCTTGTAAACTTTTTTTACTTGTAGTATAACCAGTACCATAACTACTTTTTAACTCAAATGGTTTAGGAGAAACTTTTTTATCTCCTTGATCAATAGTACCTCTTGTATATTGTTTTTTATCTGATTGTATTTGATATTTACTTTGAATTCCTTGATTTTTAAATATATCATAACTTTTATCTTTAGCGCCTTTTCCACTAGCTGAGATATTTTTGTCAAATTTAGGTTTTTGGTATTGACTTGAAGTATATTCTGTTTCTAAATTTCCTTTTTGGAAATCTTTTGGTGATTTGTCTCCGGTAAAGCTTATTTCAATTCTTTTATTTTTGTCAGCCGTACCATAAGTACCATATGATCCTCTTTGTTCGTTAATATTTGTACTTTCTGTTTGAGTATTGAAAGTTTTGTAAGTATCTGAAGCAGTTTTTAGACTTTTAATTAATTTTTCTGCAGTTCCTTTATTATCAGAATATTGGTATTGTTTTCCAGCTAGATATCCTGTTTTTACTTCATATAGCTTTCCTTGGTTATATAAAGCAGCTTTTTTTAATTCCTTATTTTTTTCATTTTCCTCGAATTGCTTATAATTTTGTGTTCTTAAATCAACAGCACCAGCATTCCTTTTAACTCCATTGGATAAGAGCCATTCTTTATTTTTTTGTTTTTTTACACCTGATTGCATTTGCTTTTTCTTGAAATTTTGGAACCTGCCAAAGTCCCAGGCTATTTCATTGTCATTTACAAATTTTATAAATTCATTTGAGAATTGAGTCGAACTTTGTAATAATGAATCACCTTTTTCAAAATCGTCTCCTTCTAATTCTATACGTCTGTTCCAATCTTTGTTGAATCTGAGGTCAAAATCTACATTTTTATTCCTAAGTACCCCACGCCAATAGCCTTTTTCGTGATTTTTGTATCCTTGGCTAAAACAGTACAAATTATAATCATTTTCAGATGATTCAGTAGAATTTAGTGAAGATTGAGAGTAACGGAAATTCGGGTTTGTTTGCATTGTAAGTAATGATTTTGTCTTATCGGTCATTTTTGGATTTTTTATAATTAAAAATTAATTTATTTATTTATACAAAATCATTCAGGTAGTATAGTTTATCAAAAATTAATTAATCTTATTAATTAAATTTTATTTAAATTAAAATTAATTATAT
>CAMUZC010000110.1 GCA_947165105.1 uncultured Lachnospiraceae bacterium
CAATCCCCAATCCCCAATCCCCAATCCCCAATCCCCAATCCCCAATCCCCAAGTATTATTTTAATTATTTTAAATAAATTATAAAGATTAATTTTAAATAATTATTAATTATAATTTATAATAATAAATATATAATTCATAAAAACAAGAATAATCAATATTATATAAAAATGTCAAAAGAAAAAAAAGACGATAAAGAAAATAACCCAGAAGAAACAGGTGAAGCCATTCAACAACCTCAGGAAGAAGAAAAGCTTATAATCATGAAAAAAGGTGATTATAACGTACATATTTTAATAGAAGAAGTAAAAAATTTAATTGAAATAAAAGAAAATGACCTTCCAGTCCCACGTATAAAAATGACAGTATTTGGAAAATCACAACGTACTTCAAAAATGAAAAAACCATGTGATAGTTTTGTCTTTAATGAACATTTTTACTTTGATAAAACAAATTTAACAGTAGAAATGTTAGACAGTGAAAAAATTATAATTGAAGTATATGATAATAAGCATACACATAAACCAGATTATTTTGGTATTTATGAATTTGATTTTGGATATGTATATAATCAAGACGATCATGCTCTACATAATATATGGATAGGTTTAGCAAATCCAGAATCAGATAATATAAGTAAAATAAGAGGATATTTAAAATTATCAGTATCTGTTTTACAAGAAAGTGATCAAAGAGTAGAATTAGAATCTGCAGATAATGAATTAAGTAATTGCATAATACCAGCTCAAATACAAATGAAATATAAACAAATCTCATTTTATTTTTTTAAAGGAGAAGAATTTCCCGATATGGATTCAACATTTTCTACAAAAAAAGTAGGTAGGAGATGTAATGGTTATATAGAAGTAAAATATATGGGTATTGTTCGTAAAACAAAAGTAGTAGAAATGGAAAATGAAAAAATTATTTGGAACCAAATAATAGATATCCCTGCGACAAAGCCAGCCGTTAGTCAAAAAATTTGTATGGTAGTTAAAGACGAAGATATAGGTTCGGATGATATTGTTGGATCAATTGAAATAAAAATTGATGATATATATGCCGGTCATTATAATGAATTAAAATATTTGGATATTTATGGAAGCCCAATAAATAAGAAAGGGGGAATTTATGATCAAATGAATTATAATGCGGAAATAGGTTCAAATTGGAATGGAAGAATTTTAATGAAATGTGAAGTAAATGATGTAGATTCTCCTATAGCCAGGGTAACTGATATACCTCAAGATGAAGTCAAAAAGGCTGAAAACACTTCAAGACAAGTTTTATGGGGAATAAAATTTAGAGTAATATCAGCAATGTTTTTGCCTGAAGAATCTGGGGAATATGGTATAAGAATTAAAATTCAAGATAAAAACGAGCTTTTTGATTATAAAAAAGCTATTAATGGTTGTATTAATTTTAATGAAACTAGAAAAATAACATTAAATACTTTTAGTACAGATAAATTTGAACTTCCTGATATATTTATATATTTAGTAGATAAAAAAAATAAAAAAGAAAAACAAAATATATGTTTCCAAAGAGTAAAAGCAGATAATTTTTACTTTAATAAAGATATTATAGTACTTAAATTACTACCTGATCCATGTATAGGAAAATGTAAAAATATGATGAAAAGTGGTATTTTAAAATGTAAAATATTTCTATATAATAGCCTAGACAAAGACCTTCCATCAGACATAGAATTTAACAAAGGGGGAATAGTGGCCGGTTTAAAATCATTAAATTTAATACAAAATAATATAGAAGAGGAAGTAGATGATTTAGAAAATTTATTAGATGATAATAAACCCTCTAATCCACTTCCACAAGAACAATTCCAACAAAGTGAATCCAAATTTTATAAAATTGCAGTTATAGTTTATATGAGTAAAGGTTTAGTAGCTGCAGAAAGTGATGGTACTTCAGATCCTTTTGTTCAATTAACTTTTGGTGCTGAAAAATTACAAACAACAGTTAAAAATAATACAATGAATGGAATATGGAATGAATTACTTCTTTTTAGTGATGTTATGATGGATTTAAATGATAAAGCAACATGGCCTATATTTTTATTAAGTGTATTTGATTACAATAAAATTAAATCAAATGTCCCTTTAGGGTATAATTATGTATGGTTGAGTAGTAGTGCATATTCTTTAAATGAACAACTTTTAACAATACCTGGAGAAGAAAAAATGACTAAAGAACAATTACAAAAAGAATTAGAAAAAGCAAAAGAAAAATTACCTATGTTACAACCAAAATGGCATAATTTATTTTTACCTAAATCAAATAAACAACAAGGACAAATATTATTATCTTTTTACTTATTTGAAAGAGAAAAATATTTACCAACACAATTAAATGTTGATTATTTGAAAGAAAGATTAAATTTTATACCAAAAGTAACCTTATACAATTGTGAAATTAGTATTTTAGGTTTAAGACAATTAAAACCATTGGGAATGATAGAAGTAAAAAAACCCTTTATTAAATTTGATTTAAATTCACTAAATGTCACAGGTAAATTAGAAGATGCCCAAGCAAATATTCAAACAATACCAGTAAGTGGGGGGGCCAATCCAACAATTAATACAATTTTAAAATTCGACACAAAATTGCCACAAAATCAAACTTTTATGCCTGAATTACAATGTGAAGTATATGACCATATGTTAAGTGGGTTACATAATTCTCTTTTAGGTGTTTTTTCGTTGGATTTAAAAAGAATGATTAAAAAAACTCATAGACAAATTGATGAAGATACAAATATAATAAGAAAAAATATAGGTAAAAATTTATTTGCTAATTTCATAAGAAATAGTATAGATATGACTAATAATATAATAAATCAAGATAGGACACAAAGTCTTATACCAGAAGAAGATGAAAATAATATTATTTCTACAGAATCAAAAGATAAAGAGAAATTTGATATAACTAAATCCAATGATCCTTTGAGTTCCATGGCTCAACAAATGAAAGAAAAAGAAAAAAATGAACAAAATAAAAATATTTTGGAAATATCAAGTTCATTACAAAATAAAGATAAAATAGGAGAAGAAGATGATGAATCAGATAAAAATTCTGAAGATAATTTTATTGAAGTTGATGAAAATAAAATTGAAGTAAAAGGAGAAAATATAAATGTAAATGAAATGAACTTGAATAAAGTTGAAATTGCTGTACCTATGGCAGGAAAAAGATTATCAATTAAAAATACAATAAAATTAGATGGAAACTTTTTAAAAAATAATATAAATTCATCAGAATATTTTGTTGTTTATCCAAACTTGAAATATTACAAAATACCAGGATATGAATTAAAATCAACAAATATAAATTTAGAAAATGGTGAACAAGAAGAAAAAGTCCAAAAAGAATTTTTAATGGAAGACACATCAAAAGCCCCAGACAAAAAATTATATTTCGAAATAGGTTACCTATTAAAAGCTCAAGAAAATATAAAACCAGAAGAAACAACAAAACACTATAGAAGAATATTTGGTTGTCCTCTAGAAAATGTAGATGTTCCAGAATTTAAAATAAAAAGCCCATTTAATGTTGGAAAAATAAGGAGAGGGAAATTTATTGATAAAGTCCAAGAAACATCATTATTCGACGCAATGAAAGATGTTAAGGCAAAAATAATATATAATTATGGTGAAGAAAATAATAAAGAAATAGAAAATCAAAGATCATCTATTGGAAGTCAATTAAGTCAAGTAGGTTATATGGGAAATCAAAATAAAGATGAAAAATCTTATGGAAAATTCAAAGGGATAATCCGCATTGCTCAAAAAGAAAAAATGGATGCATATGAAAAAGTCATTAAAGATAATCAAGCCAGTGGTCAAATTGGAAAAATGGTAAATTTGAACAAATATGAAAAATTAAGAAAAAGATTAATTAATAAAACAAGTATTATCATACGTATATATGTCTTAGAATTAAATAATTTAGCAAAAAAAGACATTTTAAGTGAAAGTGATCCATATATCAAAATACTTTTAAATGATAAAGAAATAATTAATGAACGTAAAAATTACCAAGATAATCAAAAAAATTGTAAATGGTATAAATATTATGATATAGCAGGAGAAATCCCAGGTAGTTCAACACTAAAATTGGAAGTATGGGATTGGGATGAAATTTTAGCAGATGATTTAATCGGTTTTACTGTTATAGATTTAGAAGATAGATATTTCAATGAAGATTGGCAAAATATGAAACATAAACCTGTAGAAATAAGACCACTTTTAAACCCTGATTTAAATGGGGCTCAAGGTCAAGTGTATATGTGGCTAGAAATGTTCGAAGCATCTGAAAAAGCTATACATTTACCGTGGAAGATAGACCCTCAACCAATATGTGAATTACAAGTAAGACTTATTATTTGGGAAACTGAAGATATGGAATTAATGGATATAGAGGGTACCTCTGATATATATGTCATAGGCTATATAGACCAAAAAGAAATGCAAAAAACAGATATTCACTTTAGATGTCAAACTGGTAATGCATCATTTAACTGGAGAATGCTTTTACCTTTGAAATTACCTGTACAAAGACCCGTTATTACTTTACAAGTATATGATAAAGATATTTTCGCTAGTGATGATTATATGTGTGGAGCAACAATTGATTTAAAAACAATAATAAACATTCCAAAATTATTAGAAATGCCTTTAGGATTAAATAGAGATTTCCATCATGGGTTAACAACCGAAGAAAAAAAGCCATTAGGAGAAATTGAATTTTTATCCCCTGAAGATGATGAAGAAGGAACAAAATTCTGGGTACAATGTTACAAAGGCAAAAAAGAAGCAGCGGGACAAGGTGAAAAAAGTGGTAGAGTTATGTGCTCTTTGGAAATATTACCTAAGAAAAATGCTGATCTGGATGTTGTTGGAAAAGGTAGAGATGATCCTAATGTCAATCCTTATTTACCACCACCTGTAGGTAGAATTGAATTTACTTTGAATCCATTTAAAATGATGAATCAATGTGTTGGACCAAAATTCAGAAGAAAGTGTTATTGTTATTGTTTATGTTGTTTGTTAGTTATTTATTTAGTATTCGCTTTACCATCTATTTTCTCGGGAATTTTAGTTTAATTAAGTTTTGAAAGAAAAAATCAGAATTATAAGATATAAGTAATTTAAAATATATAAGGTAATCAGGTATTTTATTTTATTATTTATCTAAAATTATATATTATTTGGAAAGGAAAATAATAAATTAATTATTAAATTATTAATTAATAC
>CAMUZC010000111.1 GCA_947165105.1 uncultured Lachnospiraceae bacterium
TTTATTTTTTATTTATTTATTTTTTATTTATTTATTTTTTATTTATTTATTTTTTATTTATTTATTTTTTTGTTTTTCAAACAAAAAAATAGTTAGCTTTCAGCTAACTATCTCCTGGCGGAGGCGAGAAGATTCGAACTTCCGCGGCCCTTAACGAACCCTAATTGTTTAGCAAACAATCCCCTTCAGCCTCTTGGGTACGCCTCCATGTGATAAAAAAATGGCGGAGAGGGTGGGATTCGAACCCACGGTAGGCTACAAACCTACGCCAATTTTCAAGACTGGTGCCATAAACCAACTCGACCACCTCTCCGTTTGTTTTAACAACAAGTATATATTAGCATATTTTCATGTGGTTTGTCAATACCTAAATTTAAAATTTTCTTCTATTATAATAATAAAAAAATTGCTATTTGAATATATATTGTAGTATTTCTGTATTTTACAATATTATTCCTAATAGCAATTTACTTATAATAGTTTATAAATAAAACTTTTTATTAAGAGATTATTTATTGTTTTTTACAAGTTCAATAATTCTCTCTAAATCGTCATTTGAAGCATATTGAATTATTATCTTACCACTTCTCTTGCCTGCTTGTAATTGTACTTTAGCGCCAAAATATCCTTGGAAAGTATCTTCTATATCTTTTATTATTGCACTATGTTGTTTTTCTTTTTTCTTACTTACACCTTTATTTTTCGCTTCTCTTATATCTTTTATTTTTCTCTCAATATCTCTTGCACTCAAACCTTTTTCGATTATTTCCATTGCAAATTCATATTGTCTATCTGGATCATCAAAATATAATAATGGTCTAGCATGTCCTTCAGATATTCTTCCTTCAATTATTAAATTCATTACTCTTTCATCTAAATTTAATAATCTTAATGTATTTCCAACTGCACTTGAGCTTTTTCCTACTATATCAGCCAATTCTGTGTTTGATAAGCCATATTCATCTATTAATTCTTTGTAACCTTTAGCTTTTTCAATTGAATTTAGGTCTTCTCTTTGAATATTTTCAATTAATGCTATTTCTTTATTTTTTCTCTCTGTATCATCTCTTATAATACATGGTATTTCTTCTAATCCTGCTCTTTTAGATGCTCTCCAACGTCTTTCACCTGCAACTATTTCATAATATTTATCTTTCTTAGTTACTATTATTGGTTGGATTACTCCGTAATTTTTTATTGATTCTGCTAATTCATCTAAGCTTTCTTCGTTAAAATTTCTTCTTGGTTGATTTTTATTAGGCTCTATATCAATTAACTTGATTTTATGTACTATTTCTTCGCCTTCTTTTACCTCAACTTTGTTTTCATCTTCATCATCAATAACATTATCATTAAATAATGCTCCTAACCCTTTGCCTAAGCCAGTTTTTTTAGCCATTTGTTTTCCTCCTATCTTATTTGTTTACATAATATTATTTCATATGTCTTCCTTTTGATTCATTAACTTTTATCAATTCTTTTGTGAATTTTTCATAACATTTTGAACCTTTAGAACGCGCATCATACATGCAGATAGGCATTCCATAGCTTGGTGCCTCACTTAATTTAACGTTTCTTGGTATTACTGTTTTATATACTTTATCATCAAAATAATTCTTTACTTCTTTTACAACTTGATTAGATAAATTAGTTCTTGCATCATACATTGTTAGTAATGCACCCTCAATTGATAATGTTTTATTCATTCTTTTCTTTACTAAATTAATTGTATTAATAAGTTGTCCTAATCCCTCTAAGGCATAGTATTCGCACTGGATTGGTATTAAAACACTATCAGATGCTGTAAACGCATTTAGTGTTACCAACCCTAATGATGGTGGACAATCAATAATTATATAATCATAATTATCTTTATATTTGTCTAATTTTTCCTTTAGCCTATATTCTCTTTCTTTTACTGATACTAGCTGAACCTCAGCTCCTGCAAGGTTTATATTAGATGGACATACTTCCAGATTTTTTATTTCTGTTTTTTGTATTGTATTTTCAATATCAACTCCATCCACTAATACATCATATACTGAAAATTGTACTGATTTATCAACCCCTACACCACTTGTTGCATTTCCTTGTGGGTCTGTATCTATTAATAAAACTCTTTTACCTTTTTTAGCAAGTGAAGCGCTTAAATTGACTGCGGTTGTAGTCTTTCCTACTCCACCTTTTTGGTTTGCCACTGAAATAATTTTTCCCACTTTAACAACCTCCATCCTTATTTTTTTCTCCTTAATATAATATAAAAACTTTTATTATATGTCAATATAATTTGTATACAAATTCTTGTTATTTTTATTTTTAATTATATGTTGACTTTTTTATGCTTTTATGCATTATTTAAAATTTATCATAAAAGAATCATTTTTTTATCATTTTTTTATCATTTTTTTATCATTTTTGTATCATTTTTTTAACTTTCACGTGAACCTGCATATAAAAATGCTTTTGTCAATACCCTTTTCGGATTTTTTTAAAAAATTTTTTTCACACAAAAAAAGAAAAGACAATGTCTTTTCTTTTTATATATAAATATTTTACGAATTATATTAAAGGTTCCTTAGCAGGAGTTCCTGGCTTTCTTGGGTATTTTTTTGAAGTTTCCCCTATCTTCTTTATAATTATAATATTTCTACCGTAATCACTTCCCGGCAAATTAAATCTTTCTACTTTTTCTACTTTGCAGTTAAGAACATCTAATGCTTTTTTTGCATTATCTAATTCTTCATCTACATTTGATCCTTTCATACAAATACAATACCCACCTACCTTTATAAAAGGTACCATGTATTCTAACAATACGTTTAAAGATGCAACTGCTCTTGATGTTGCTACATCAAACTTTTCTCTGTAGTCTGTATTTCTTGCTAATTCTTCGGCTCTACTGTGAACTGTATCTACATTTATAAGATTATTTTTTTCAACAACTTCATCTAAAAACTTTATTCTTTTATTCAAAGAATCCATTAATGTTATATTTAAATCATTTCTTATAATGCTTAAAGGTATTCCTGGAAAACCTGCACCGGTTCCAACATCTATTATTTTTGCCTCTTTATTTATATATTTTTCTACAGTTATTGAATCAATAAAATGTTTTAATATTACTTCATCTGGTTCTGTTATTGCTGTTAAATTCATCTTTTCGTTCCATTCTAGTAGCAATTCCATGTATTTGTAGAACTTATTAGCTTGTTCTTCATTAATATCAACGTTAATTTGCTTTCCTATACTAATTAACTTATCAGAAAATTGGTTATAATCCATAACTTTTATCTCCTTCTATTGTTTTCCTTTTTCCTGTTCTATATAAATATGTAGAACATTTATATCAGCTGGTGAAACCCCTGATATACGTGAAGCTTGGCCAATTGATAATGGTTTTATTTTATCTAATTTTTGTCTTGCTTCAAGTCTTAAACCTTTAATTTCTGAGTATACAATATCATCAGGTATTTTCTTTTTTTCTAATTTTTTAAATTTCTCTACTTGAGCTTCCTGTAATTTTATATATCCTTCATATTTCACTTGAATTTCAACTTCTTCGGCTTCAACTGGTGTCAAATCTGGCCTATTTGTGTCAATTTCTGATAATTTTTCATAGTTTAATTCACTTCTTTTCAATAAGTCGATAAGCTTAATTCCTCCTGTTAATGTAGATGAATTATTTCTTTCCAAAAATGCATTAACCTCAGTTGTAGGCTTGATTGTAGTGTTTTTCATTCTTTCGATTTCATTCTTTATATTTTCTCTTTTTTGACAGAATTTTTGATATCTTTCTTCTGAAATAAGTCCAACTTTATATCCTATATCTGTTAATCTTAAATCTGTATTGTCTTGTCTTAATAATAATCTATATTCTGCTCTAGAAGTCATCATTCTATATGGTTCATTAGTTCCTTTTGTTACTATATCATCAATTAAAACTCCAATGTAAGCTTGTGATCTATCAAGAATAACTGGTTCTTCTCCTCTTAATTTTTGAACAGCATTAATTCCCGCAATTATACCTTGTGAAGCAGCTTCTTCATACCCTGAAGTACCGTTAATTTGTCCAGCAAAAAATAAGTTTTCTATATTTTTATGTTCTAGACTTAATTTTAATTCTGAAGGGTCAATACAATCATATTCGATTGCATAAGCTGGACGTGTGAATTCAACATTTTCAAGGCCTGCAATTGACCTATACATCTCTATTTGAACGTCTTCTGGTAATGATGAACTCATTCCTTGAACATACATTTCATCTGTATTTCTTCCCATTGGTTCAATAAAGATTTGATGTCTTTCTTTATCTGCAAATCTAACTACTTTATCTTCAATTGATGGACAATATCTTGGTCCTGTTCCCTCAATTTTTCCTGAATATAATGGTGATCTATGTAGATTATTTCTTATTATTTCATGTGTTTTAGCATTTGTATATGTCAAATAACATGGTAATTGTTCAAGCTTTTCATCTAATTCATCCTCGAATGAAAATGCTGTTAATTTTGTATCACCTTCTTGTATTTCCATCTTTGAAAAATCAACACTTTTTCTGTTAATTCTAGCTGGTGTACCAGTTTTAAATCTTACTAAATCAATACCTAATTTTTTTAATGTATCTGATAACTTAACTGATGGGAATACACCGTCAGGGCCACTTTCAAATGATTTCTCTCCAATGTGAATTTTTCCCTTTAAATATGTACCTGTTGCTAAAATTATAGCATCTACATCATATATAGCTCCAATATTTGTTTCAATAGATTTTACTTTTCCATTTTCTACTTTAATATCCACAATTTCTGCTTGTTTCATGTAAAGATTTTCTTGTTTTTCAATTGTATGCTTCATTTCCATTTGATACATTTTTCTATCTGCCTGTGCTCTTAAAGAATAGACTGCTGGCCCTTTTGAAGTGTTTAACATTCTTAATTGTATAAGAGTTTTATCAATGTTCTTTGCCATTTCCCCTCCTAAACAATCTATTTCTCTTACTAGATGGCCCTTTGAACTTCCACCAATGTGTGGATTACAAGGCATGTTTGCTACTGCCTCAAGGCTTATTGAAAACATTAAAGTTTTCATTCCCATTCTTGCTGATGCTAAAGCAGCTTCACAACCAGCATGTCCTGCACCAATAACTGCTACATCATATTTTCCTGCATAATAACTCATTTTTATTACTCCTTTAATTTTTATT
>CAMUZC010000112.1 GCA_947165105.1 uncultured Lachnospiraceae bacterium
ATAATATAATTAATAGTAAATATTTAATAATCAATATTTAATAATCAAATTTAATAATAGAAGTTAAATGTTAGTTTATAATTGCTCTAAATATAAGAAATAATTTGACTGAATGTATACATACATTCAGAACCATTGTCTAAACCTTTCATTCTGAAAATAGGTGGAATTAAGCTAGTAACACAAGGCCAAACATTGCAAACTATGAAAGCAAATAAAAGATTAATGAAATAGTTTCCTTGGGAGTTTTTGAATACAGCACAGAAAGCAGATACATAATACCAACATACAGCAATCAAAATAGCAGAAACAGCGAATAAAATATATAATTTTATTTTATATATTTTTTCAATTTTTTGAGTTAATTTTTTTCTTTCATTAGCATCTTTCACATTATTAATTTTAGAAATATCTCTTTCACTTAAGGATACAAATCTAACAATAAAATTCATAATAAGACAGCATAAACTAGATAAAATAATATTAGGAATATGGACAGCAGCATCAGTATTTCCTTTATAAATGTAAATAGTTCTCATAATTTTATCATTAAAGAATAAGGCAGTAAAAGCGAAATAGAAGGAAATAAATAAAATGAAAAGAACAATTTTAGCAATACGTAAATTATAATCTTTATAAGTATAAAATGTGAAAATGAATAATTGTTTCATTTTTAATAATGACCAATAATTTTGTAAATAAGTTCTATGATCTTGTTTTGATGCAATTGAATAACTAGCATAATTTAATTGTTCATCTTCTAAAACAATATCTTTAATAGGTTCGACTTTTTTTTTCTTTTTGTTAACTAAATCGTCATATTTTTCTCTTTCATTATTTTTTATACCTTTGGGATTTGGTGGACTAGCTGGAATAGATAAATTTCTAAATATCAATTTTACTCCTTCTTTTCCTTTAACGAAATAAAAAGCAACAGCTCCAACAAAACTTGCAAAGCAAATAAGTAAGCAATATGAACCAAAGTTTTTTGTTTGTCCAGAGACTGAGAATACTTGAGAACCACATTTAAATACTTCTATATTTGAATGTTTATGCTTTTTATAAAATGTTTCAGGGAATTCTTTTGTAATTTTTTTATATTCTTTTTCTTCATTTTCTATATTTGCTCCGACTTCTTTTTTTACTGGACAAGAACATGTATACATTTTTAAAGTCAAATTATAACTTTCAAAAGTACATCCTGATTCACATAAATTTATATTTTCATTAAAGTAATCAGATCTACGTTCATCTAATAAAACATCATTCCCATTTTCATTAGTAAATGGTGTACATATATCGTTATAGAAGGGACTTGAACTATCAAAAACATCATATCCATTTGAAACGACTGCATCTATTTTACTTTGGAATTGCATTATTAAGTTTTGGGTATTAAATGGATTTGTTACGCTAACAGTAGCTTCTTGTTCATCACAATCAGTCATTGGCAAGAAGGCTCCCATAGAAACACTAAATAATACATATTCTACTTTGTTACCAAAGTAATGAGTAAAATTCTCTAACAAATCACCTTTAATAATTATTAATTCTTCTTCATCTGGAAGACCATATTTCTTTTTGAGAATTTTTTCACATTCTGTTAAATCTATTATGGATGTATTTGTTTGAGCTTCAGTTTCCCCAGCCATAATTTTTTCAACTTTTTCATTTTCTAATTTTCCTGATGTTAATTCTATACTTATATTATTAAATGCTATTATTTTACTTTCAGGTAAATTCCATATTTTTCCTGTACCTATATAATTATTAATAGTATTTTTGACTAAATCGACATCAACATTATATGAAGCAGAGAAATATTGCCATAAATCACCTGATATTATTTGGTTAATATAAACTGAACTATTGAGGAAATCATATGGATTTCTTGTTCCAAATGGATTTTTGAGTAAATCTATAACAGTTTGAGCATTACTTAAATTACATTGATTTGATAAAATTTTAGTTACAGGGCAAAATTCTACACATTCATGTGTTTCTAAATTGAAATAAGGTAAATCTTCTGTACAAGAAAAATTATATAAACATACATCACATTCTTCTCCGCAATTGTCTTCATCTATTCCTTTTTTTTCGGCTAAATTATAATCATGATAATATGGATATATACCACATTTATGAGTTTTTCTGTAGCAATTACCACGTTTTTCATCATATTTTATTAAATCATAATGTTTAGAATCTAAACATGATAAGCAATTCATAGCACAGGCATTACCCCATTCCTCACAACTTTTACATCTACGATAACATTTGGTTAATTTATTATAGTATTCAATATCAACAAATGTTTTGTTTATTTTTTCTCCACAATAAAAATCATCTTCAGGTAGTCTAAATGAATTATTTCTTAATCTACAATTTAAGCAAACTTTTTCTCCATTTTCTTCTATTAGTACTCCTCCAGCATGATATTCATCATCACTTGTTTTATATAGATGAATACCTAGACAATTAGTTGTATTGAAACAACGGAAAGTTTTATTTGGTTTTAAGCCAAAGAAATCTTCTTTATAATAACCAGGAGCGCATTGTGTACAATGACCCGTACCTTCAGGTTCACAAGTTAAACAACTATCATCACAAGTAGTTATATTATAACATACATCTTCATATTTATGGAAGCCATTTGGTAATGGATAAACACATTTTCTATTATAATGATATCTTGGGGATTGACCTGTTTTTTCATATCTACTTTTACAAAATACACATTCTTTTAAATCATCATCATAAGCTAAACATGAATTACAAGTTTTATTACATCTATCCCATTCAGGTGTTTTATAGAAAGGATCATAGCATTTTTCACATATTGTTGAATTGTAACAGACTTCGCAATCATCTAGACAAGGGCAACATTTATCCATATTATCAGAAGCATTTTTATGAAGATAAAATCCATGATTAATGCAACCTTTATGGCAAGAACCAGGAATTCCATTTCCTATTGTTTGATTACAAAAGAAATATAGATCATTTTCATTTTTACATTCATCACATTGATTATCTTCGTCTGTTCCTGGAAGGTGACATTTTTTACAATTTTCATGACAATGTCTCCATCTCCATTTATCTTTGTTATCTTCTCCTTCACTATCATCTAAATATATAGATATATTATAAGCTTCCTCCCATTCTGGTTGTGTTTCTTTACTTATACAAGTTCTTTCATCATATTCATAATGATAGAAGCCATTCTTATAATCACATTTGATACAATTTGTTGTTTTTACAGGCTTATAAAGGAATGGTCCATAACATGAACTACAAGCAAAATGACAATTTTTACAATTATGTGGTTTTCCATATCCTTCATTTACAGTAGTTTCATCTTTTTCTTCATAATAAGAACCTTCAGCACATCCTAAACAATAATGATGTTCATTATTTCCTGTTTTTGTACAAGAATAGCATTGAGGTAAACATTTTGGAGTATTTAAATGAATTTTGCATGTTCTACCTACAATTAATCCATCTAAATTATCATTTCTTGTAGCAGTAAATTCAAGTGCATAATAGCCTTCTAATTTATCAGTAGAAAATTTGAAATATCCTTTATTATAATCTTGATTTTCTAATAAATTCTCTTTTGTATCAGCTTTTATTATGGTCATATTCAAAGTATCTAATATTCTGAAATTTACTTCTTCATTAGCTCTATTTGCAGGTAAAGGATTGTTCAAAAATACTTTTCTATATAATTCTATTTCAGTAGTGAATCTTTTAGGTATTAGAAGTGGATCTTCTTTGCTTCGATAATCATGGCAATCAGGGTAATTAATTAGAGAATAAACAACTTGACTGTTTTGGCTAGATTTTATATTATTATAAAATAATGCCAAAGTTTTTGTGAATTTTGTAAGTACAGGATTTTTGGCTTTTACAACAGCTAGATAAATATCAAATTTAGTAATTGTTTTTTCAAAAGGATGTATTTCAAATCCTTTAAATGATTTATCTTCAGTTTCACATACAGCATAAATTCTATTTTCTGTAAGAGCAATTATATCAGCATTGTAATCTTCAGGGTCTTTTACATATTTGCATTGTTGGCTTAAAAGTTCATATCTTTTGGCTACAATGAATTCAGTATCAGATAATTCAATTTGGTAGAAATATAAATCTTGTCCATTGTTTCCTAATGGAGGTTCTCTTTCGTTGTTTCCTACTTGGAATAATATTAATGCTTCTTTTTCCTTAAATGGAATTGCTTTTAGGAAATTAAATTCAGTATAAAATGTCTTAATAACTTTGTCTTCTTTTTCTACAAGAGTATTATCATTGACATATATATGTTTAATTTTTAGTTTTGTAATATAGAAATCATCATAAGAGACATAAACACAATAGATATTGTTTTGTTTTTGTTCATAGCAACTAATGTATTTACTATGACTAGCAAAAGTTAAGCCATTTTGCCATTCATCTTTTTCTGGATCATATAAATAAGTTTCGGTGGATGTCTCAGCAAATTTAGTGGAAATAGGAACAATACCTGCAAGGAAAATTTTTCCACTTTTTAAGGCTACAGCAGATTTTGTTTCATAATGTCTTTGTTGTAAGCTTTTAGTTTTTGCAATTTGACCATTGTCTTCCAAAGTGTAGAAATTTTCTGTACTTAAGGCTCCGTTTTTATTCTCATCATTATGGTAAAATAAACCATAATTATTTTGGTTTTTGAATTTTATTAATTGGGAACTTCCTGTATATCCGAAATTCATTGTAATATTGTGAAATACTGGTTTGGCATTTTTATCAAATCTAGTCATTTTACATTGTTGTAAAGTACCTCTAAAAGAAGTTAAAGCAAGAACACCACCATCTTCTAATTCACAGACTTTTGGTAGTTCATGTTCATCATGAAGAACATCTAGTTGTAAGTTTGAATTGGAATATATTGGGGATATAAACAGGAAAGATAATGTTAAAAATAATAAAAAGTTTTGAGCTTTCATTTATTTTTTATTATTTTAATTTTTAAAGTCTCTTTATAAAAAAAAATGATAAAATTATTATTTTATTAAATATTTTAAATTTTAGAAATAATGAATTATTTTTAATTATTATAAATATAATTTTATTTTTTTTCTAATTATAAATGGGGATTGGGGATTGGGGATTGGGGATTGGGGAT
>CAMUZC010000113.1 GCA_947165105.1 uncultured Lachnospiraceae bacterium
ATTTAATTTAACTCATGATTAATTTAAGTTAATAATTAATTATCCATTTTAATTAATTTATTAATTTTCGGGATTATCCCACATTTTAGTTTTTCCAGCATTAACCCAAGCAGCAATTACTTCAGGCACAGCCCAAGTTAATTTGTCTCTTTTTAAATGTCCAAATATATCATCACAAGTTTTAGTATTATCCCAATAGCCATTATCCCATAAGAAAGTACTTGCTTGATATCTTCTAGTAAGTCCAATATAATGTTTACCCCAGGCAATTCTTGCTTCAGTATTATTTTTATTAATAGCACCCATTTCACCAGCAATAATATTATAACCTTTACTAACATATTTGTTATATAAAGAAATAAATTTATTATCTAGTTCATTTTGATATTCCTCAGTAAATTCAGATAATTCCATATCAGGATTCATAGCGAAATCATATGGAGCATACATATGAACACTTAAAATTAATTTATTATTATCTGGATTATATTTTTTATCATTAGGGAATTTAAATGGAGATCTCATAGTGGCGTCATATCCTGCGGATAAAGCTGTTGCCATAATAAATCTTTTTTCATTATTTCCACCTGTTTCTCTTATGGCTTTATGGATAAGTTGGTGGAATTCATTTAATACATCAGCTGCTTCTTGACAAGTCCAGTCTTCGGGGTTGTACCACCATTCATAAGTATGTCCAATTAATCTTGGTTCATTGAGTCCTTCGAAAATTAAATGATGGTCATATCCATTATTAAAGGCAATGGCAATTTGTTTCCATACATTGTAGATGAATTTTTCAGATTGTTCTATATCTTTATTTAATGGATAGTATCCTTTACCATATTGTAATGGGAAAATATTTGGTTGAGCGTTATCGTGGTGGGTATTAAGAATTACATAAAGACCGGCTTTAATACACCAATCAACAACAGTTTTTACTCTTTTCATCCATTCAGGGTCTATAGTATATTTATCATCAATTAAATGATTATGCCATGTAACAGGAATTCTTATGGCTTTAAATCCAGTTTTTACTAAATAATGAATTAATTCTTCATCAGTTTCTGGATTACCCCAGCATGTTTCAGATTCTAATCCTTGATTTTGGGATGAATTCCATGCATCAAAGGTATTACCTAAATTCCATCCGAATCCCATTTCATCTACTATTTGTTTTGCAGTGACTTTATCATCGAATTCTACTTCATCATGATCTATTACCATACCTAGTGTTTCATATGTTTCTACTGGTTCTATAGCAAATACTTCGGGATTTTCTTCTAATGGGGTTTTACCAGCTTTAATATATTCTTTAATTAATTCTTCATTTTCCCATTCTAATTGATCTCTTTTTAAATGACCAAAGATATCATCACATGTTTTAGAATTATCCCAATAACCATTATCCCATATGAATGCAGAAAATTGTAATTTTCTACCACTTTCAATGTAGTATTTTCCCCATGCTATTCTTGCTTCAGTATTATTTTTGTTAACGAATCCCATTTCACCAACAATAACGTGTATACCCCTATTTACATATTTTCTATATACTTGTTTAAAGTTGTCATATAATTGAAGTCTGTATTCTTCAGTAAATTCTGCATTGTCCATATCTGGTTTCATAACAAGTTCATATGGAGCATACATATGTACACTTAAAATTAATTTATTATTATCTGGATTATATTTTATATCACTAGGGAATTCTAAAGGAGAATTAATGGTTGCATCATATCCAGCTGAAAGAGCTGTTACCATAATAAATCTTTTTGCATTATTTCCACCTGTTTCTCTTATGGCTTTGTGGATAAGTCTGTGGAATTCATTTAATACATCAGCGGCTTCTTGACAAGTTTTATCATTTACTTGGTAGGACCATTCGTATTTCATGCCTATCATTCTGGGTTCATTGAGACCTTCGAAGATTAAATGATGATCATATCCATTGTTAAAAGCATTGGCAATTTGTTTCCAGACATTGTAGATGAATTTTTCAGATTCGACTATATCTTTTTTTAAGGGATAGTATCCTTGACCATATTTTAATGGATCTTCTCTTTGATCAGCATTGTCATGATGAGTGTTTAAAATTACATATAAACCTCTTTCTATGCACCAATCAACAACAGTTTTAACTCTTTTCATCCATTCAGGATCAATAGTATATTTATCATCGATTAAATGATTGTGCCAAGTTGTTGGAATTCTGATAGCTTTAAATCCAGTTTGAACAAGGAAATCAATCAATTCAGTTGTAGTTTCAGGATTTCCCCAGCAAGTTTCAGAATCAAGTCCTTGATTTTGTGAAGAATTCCATGCATCAAAGGTATTTCCTAAATTCCATCCAAATCCTAATTGATCAATTATATCTTTAGAAGTTACATTTTTAAGAAATTCTTTTTCTCCATAATCTAAAATCATAGTAGTATCATCATAAGTTTCTAAAGGTTCAACTGCAAATAATTCAACTTCATCAGATAAAGGCCTTTGACCAGCTCTTATTAAAGCATTAATAAATGTAGGGACAGTCCATTCTAATTCATTTCTTTTTAGATGTCCAAAGATATCATCACATGTTTTAGAATTATCCCAATAACCATTATCCCATATGAATGCAGAAAATTGGAATTTTCTACAACTTTCTAGATAGTATCTACCCCAATTTGTCCTAGCTTGAGTATTGTTTTTATTAACAGCACCCATTTCACCTACTACAACATGGTATCCATTTTGTACAAATTTTTTATAAATAGTGGTGAATTTTTCATAAAGTTCAGCTCTATATTCAAGAGTAAATTGAGTCAAAGTCATATCTGGATTCATAGCGAAATCATATGGTGCATACATATGTACACTTAAAATTAATTTATTTTCTTTATTATATTTTGAATCATCGGGGAATTTGAATGGGGATTTAACAGTGGAGTCATATCCGGCAGCTAAAGCTGGTAACATAATAAATCTTTTTTCATTATTTCCTCCACTTTCTCTTATGGCTTTAACAGCAAGTCTGTTATATTCATTTAATGTCATAGCAGCTTCTAAACATGTATCATTGTTTACATCATACCACCATTCTTGGAGCATTCCTTTCATTCTTGGTTCATTAAGAGATTCAAAAATTAAATGATGATCATATCCATTATTAAAAGCTAAAGCAATTTGTTTCCATACATTATATATGAATTTTTCAGATTCTGGTGCATCTTTTTTTAATGGGAAATATCCTTCAGCATATTTAAGTGATTCTTTTTTATAATCAGCATTATCATGATGAATGTTAATTATAACATATAAACCTTTATCTATACACCAATCAACTACAGTTTTTAATCTATTCATCCATTCTGGATTAATAGTATATTTATCATCAATAAAATGATTATGCCAAGTAACAGGAATTCTTATGGCTTTAAATCCAGTTTTAACCAAAGTATCTATAAGTTCAGGGGAAGTTCTTGGATTTCCCCAGCATGTTTCAGAATCTAAACCTTGATCTAATTCATCTGGATTCCATGCATCAAAAGTATTACCTAAATTCCATCCAAAACCTAATTCATCTATGATTTCTTTTGAATTAATTTCATCACTGAAATAAATTGATTTTCTATAATCTTTAAGGGCTAAAAATTTATTAAATGTACTTATTGGTTCTGAGATATATATTTGATTTTGTGGATCATCTCCTAATGGCTTTTGACCTGATTCTATTAAAGCACTGATAAAGTTTCCATTTTCCCAAGTTAATTGTTTTCTTTGAAAATGTCCAAAGATATCATCACAAGTTTTAGTATTATCATAATAACCATTATCCCATATAAATGCAGAAAATTGGAATTTTCTACAACCTTCTACATAATATTTACCCCATGCAATTCTAGCTTGAGTATTATTTTTATTAACAGTACCCATTTCACCTACTACAACATGGTATCCTTTAGCTACATATTGTTTATAAATTGTTGTGAATTTTTCATAAAGTTCAGCTCTATATTCAGCAGTAAATTCATTCATAGTCATATCTGGATTCATAGCAAAATCATATGGAGCATACATATGTACACTTAAAAGTAATTTATTATTGTCTTCATTATATTTTGAATCATCAGGGAATTCAAAAGGTGAATTAATAGTAGCATCATATCCGGCTGAAAGGGCTGTGACCAAAATAAATCTTTTTACATTATTTCCACCGCTTTCTCTTATGGCTTTATGGATAATTTTATGATATTCATTCAAAACTTTAGCTGATTCAATACATGTCTCATCATTTTTATCAAACCACCATTCATGTTTCATACCTATCATTCTTGGTTCATTGAGTCCTTCGAAAATTAAATGATGATCATATCCGTTATTAAAAGCCATGGCAATTTGTACCCAAACATTATATATAAATTTTTCAGATTCTACGGCGTCTTTTAATAAGGGATAATACCCTTCTCCATATTTGAGTGGCTCATCTTTTCCATCACAGTTATCATGATGGGTATTTAATATAACATATAATCCTCTACTTATACACCAATCAACAACAGTTTTAACTCTTCTCATCCATTGTGGGTCTATAGTATATTTATCATCAATTAAATGATTATGCCATGTAACAGGAATTCTTATGGCTTTAAATCCAGTTTTTACTAAATAATGAATTAATTCTTCATCAGTTTCTGGATTACCCCAGCATGTTTCAGATTCTAATCCTTGATTTTGGGATGAATTCCATGCATCAAAGGTATTACCTAAATTCCATCCAAAGCCTAATTCATCTATGATTTGTTTGGATTTAATGTTACCATTGAAGTAAATTGAGCCTCTATCTTTAACTGCATGTTCTTCATCAAATGTTATTTCTGGGTCTATTGCATAATCTTCATCGTCTTCTTCTCGGGCAAAGACCGATATTGATAGGATAATTAAAGCAAGATATAAGGAGAAAATTAATTTTTGTTTCATTTTATATAAATTATTATTTTTTATTGAGTTTATATTTAAAGATATTTTAGTTTATTTTATTTTAGATTATTTAAAATAAAATAAGTTTTTTATTTGAATTAAAATTATACTTTTTTTTATTATTTTTAAAT
>CAMUZC010000114.1 GCA_947165105.1 uncultured Lachnospiraceae bacterium
TTCTCTCATGATTTATATTTTGTTCCAAATAATTGTCTACTATATATCATTTTTGAAAATGCTTCATTTGAGACATTATTTTCATCATATAACGATATGATCTTATTCATTAAATTTCTTTTGCTATTAATGTAACATATTTATTTTCCCATATATTTGTTTGCGGATGACCATATTGCTACTCAATGTTCCTCAAATTTACAAAGAACTTATCGGATTTATAACTAAAGTATATCTCAGTTTAATCGACTTTAATTCCTTCCAGTTTGGTTGTGTTTCTTCTAATTGGGAGGAAACTCAACATTATTGAAATTTCTTTTATCGGTTTTGTTTACAATGTGTTCATTATTTTGCAGAGACCTTTATAATATTGAGAACAAAGTAGTTTCCTATCTATATATTCAGTTCAAGGTCGCGCATCCTATATTAACTGTCAGGGCCAAACTTTAGTTTTTTTGGTAATTTGTCATTTACTCATTTTATACCACGAATCATATGTAATAAGTGTGTATTTTAGTCTTTTTAAGGCTTTTGTTTATTTTTCTTCTTTGTGTTGTTTGGATTAGTGTTACATTATAAGAATTTTGAATTAGGGTTTCATTTTTCTTTGTTGCAGCTTCTCTTCTGGATTCTTAAGTTTCTTTTTTGACATATTCTAGATTCTTACGTTGCAAAAGTTTTTCTGAATTTTATTACTATGATTATTTCTGAATTTTGCTAAAAAAAAATCTAAATTTTTATTGCAACTTTATTTCTGAATTATGTGTTCTCACGGAATTTCATATATTTTATTTTCAGTATTAAATAAATACAAACATTTGAAGAAAAAAAATTCCTCTTTTATTTTTTTTGAGGGAATTCCTCTTTTATTTAAATGCAGTTTTGGTCGAACCAAACCGTACACCATCGATTCAGTTTGGTTCGTTTTCACTTTTAAAAAATGATAAAACCCAAACCTCATTTGACTTTGAAGAGCATGTAAATGGTAATTTAAAAAAATCATTATAACAATCAATATTTTGAATAAAACACGTTTACTCAATAATATAAGTATTGTACTACCTCTCATACAAACAAAGTTGTAAAGAGTGTATATACACATTAATCAAAATATATCTATTTTAAAAGGGGCACTAGCCAACAAATGTGTATTTTTTTTTATGTTAATTTTAAACCGAACCTCCACTAGATAGAACTAGAAAATTAGGTGTAGAACATATACAGTGGCTAGACCTATGGGTTTTTAGATGCAATATTGCACATGTTAAAGCAACTGAAAGTAATAACTTCTTATTGAAAACAACTATTATTTATTAAAAAACTACACATTTAATATAAAATGCACAACAATTATTTATTACTAAGACCCATTTAATATTTTTTGAAGTGTTGAGTTTGAGAGATTTTTTATTTTTTTAGTTAAATGGGGTTCAATTATGAACCAGCTGCATCACTTTATAAATGCATAAATAAAAGGAAACAAGAACAAAAGGAGTTGGGGGATGGACCAAAACCTTCTCAATAAAGCTAAGCAAAAAGCTGAGGGGCAAACACCAAACCAAGAAAAAAGTAAATAACAAGAAAATAAAAAGTAAAGAAAACCAAAAGAAAAATAAAAGGAACGAACTAAGAGAAAGTCCTTGAGTTATTCTGGTAACATATATACTCCTAGAGTTTGAAAGATTAAATCTTATTAAGTATTAATTATAAGAGCAAGTGACATGTACATAGAGACTCATTTAAGCAACCAAAAGGAGAGGTCCATTGTGGATGCTCTAACAATCGATTAACTTATTGATGAAAATTTTTGGTCGAAAATAATACAAAATAAATGCTTGCTGAAATTATCAATTTTTAAATATTATTGTTATTATTATTATATTATTATTAATAATAATAAATATTGATTTTTAATGTTTATTAGATATACTAATTAAATGTATCAATTAAGTTTGGTAACTAATTTTATATTTGATATTTTTTCGAGTTATCATGAAATTGGTATAAAGCTTACATCACCGCTTAGCAGTGACTAATCTTAGTTGGAAAACCTGTGGGATACATAAGACGAGTTCTCTCATCTCAGCCGAATATTTTCCATACACATGAGGCAGAAATTGAACTGCTATCCACATACTTACGAGGCTCTAATCTATTATCAATTTGACCATTTTTTCCTAGGGTCATAGCTTACATGTTAATTCCAGGTGTTCGTACAACCGGTTCATCCTTCAATATTCCATTGAAAATCAATGAAGCATTGATACATGGATTTGAAAAGAAAATACGAGACCTTAAAATTGATATGAAGGCAGCAGAGAGAATCAAACACGAGACCTTAAAAGTAGTCCCAGGCCAAAACAAGTGGGTTAGATCAAACTTATTCATTGTGTTCCCTTATTGACTTTGTTTATCCAAATAATTTGGAAAATATATAGATCTCCAAAAAAATCAAGAGCGAGGGATACTTGCTCAAACTTTGGACCCATTTGAGCACTTTAACAATATTATTCTATCGTTGTTTCCAGAAAACGAGAAGGAAAATATTAGCTTTGATTTGGTTTGTCAATCTGACCAAAATAAAAAGCTACAAAGCAAATGGTATTCAATTGAGTTCTTGAATGATATTAACAGTTGCATATTTCAAACCACAAATTAAGATTTAAAGTTGGATGTCCAATAATATTGATGAGGAACATATACCAAGGTATTGTGTTTCAAAATGAGAAACCCCACATCTTCATCCAAAACCTTAAGACAATATGTATATTACTCATCTCATTTATATGTTCATAAATATCAAATCTTGCTGGCAATATAGAATTTTTACTCACACATGACAAATTAGCATTTCTCCCTTAAACGTGAGACTCTCTATGTCTATGATATGATGAAATAGTCAAATAAGGCCAGAGGCACAACATGGTAAAAAAGGTGGCTTGGTGGTGGTTTCATAGAGATGTGTTTTTTTTTCTCATTTATTTTATGAGAAGAGAGAAATTAAATTAGAAAAATTATTCGAACTAGAAAGAAATGACAAGGAAAACGAGTGAGTTGTGGGTAGTTTTATGAGTTTGTTGAAGGAGTTGGATATTACTGAGTAATTATTCTACCAAAAATATTAGACTCATTAAAAATGTCACATCAATTTAAAATGTACAATAAACATGTATTTTTCAACTCAGCATAACACATAAACGTTTTTCCTTTGTCATATCCCACTAAAGACTAAAAGTGAAGGAACTTAAAATAATAGAGGTTAAATAAAAAAAAGTTATCGCCTTGACAAATAAAAATTGCATGAAAGCGAACGACTTCCAAAATATAATATTTAACATAAAAAAATTAAACAAATGACATTCAAAAGCTAACAAAACAAATCATCATAATTTCGGGACTGCAAGTGTAACCTACATTGGGTTGTATCTTTGCATTAGGCTAAAAGAAACTAGACAAATGATATCGACACCACAATTTCTCCCAAATTATTTAGGCACACGTTTGTGAGTCATCTCACTTATATCTTATTCAATATCTACTATTCCTTTCATTGTAGAACTTTAACTCTTATTTTACACGATAACATATCTCCCTCAAGTGTGACATTCTCTGTGTCCGTAATTACGTGACATAGCCAAATAAGGTCAAACCGATGTACAACATGATCAAAAAGGTAGATTAATGGTAATTTACTAAAAGTGTGTTTTTGTTCCTTTATTTCATGAGAAGAGATCAAAGAAATTAGAAGATGAAAAATAAATTTGAGATTGAGAGAACTGATACCGGTTAAAAAAAATAAGAATTGTGTATTTTGTCCATGAGGTTATAAAGAACGAAGTAAGTTGCAAGTGATTTTATGAAATTGTTGAAGGAGTTGAAGATTTTTGTGTAATTAATTTACCAAAAAGTTAGATTGCGTTAAAAAAACTAATTTACCAAAAAGTTAGATTCGGGTAAAAAAACGCAACAACATATAAAGAATTTACTAAGCACATATTTTGTTAACTCAGCATAACACTTAAGTGTTTATCTATGGTTAAATTCCACCAAAGATCAAAGGATAAGGAATTTAATATCTTAGAGATTGATTAAAAAATATTGCATGAAAGTGAACAACACCCAAAAACATAAATTTGATATAAAAATTAAATAATTGGCATCCCAAAACTAACGAAACCGTTTATCGTAATGTTGAGAGTTCTAAGGGTGTCTACAGTAGGTTGGACTATCACATTAGGCTAAGTGAAACCACACAATTGTGATTGACATCACATCATTATCCAAAACCTTAAGGCATTAGGTGTATTGGTCATCTTACTTATATGTTTCTCAACGTCTACTTTGGCATCCAATAATGTGGAACTTTAAGTCACAATTTACACATGAACATATATCTCTAAAGTGTGAGACTCAATGCGTCTGTAATTTGTTGATAGTCAAATAAGGTTAGGCGAAGGCACAACATGGTTAAAAAAAATGGATTAATGGTGTTTTTGCGGAGGGAAGTTTGTGTTCCCATCTTTCATGAAACGAGAGAAATAAATTTAGCAACAATAAAATTAAATTAGAATATGAAAAGAAATTTGAACATGAAAGAAATGATAAGGGAAAAAAATAGTGTGTGTTTTGTCCATGGAAGTATCGGAAATATAGCGAGTTACTGACAATTTTATGGGTCAGTTAAAAAGTGTTGGAAATTTAAGAGTAAATATTTCACCAAAAAATAGACTCGGTTAAAAAAACGCCACATCTTTATAAAATGTTTAATAATCATGTACTTTTTCAATTCAGCATAACACATTTGTATTTTTCCATTCGCATGTTCGTTCACCCAAAGACCAAATATGGAGGTATTTGATATAATATTGATTGGATAAAAAAATTGTATGAAAGCAAATGACATCCAAAAACTTATACTTGATATAAAAAGTTAAACAAATGAAATTCAAAAACTAAAAAAAAAAAATTAATGTTTAGAGTTCTGAGGGAGTCTACAATGGGTTGGACCATCACATTTGACTATGAGAAACTCCACAAGTGA
>CAMUZC010000115.1 GCA_947165105.1 uncultured Lachnospiraceae bacterium
TTATTAAAGAGACTCAAAAAAAAAAAATAATAAATAAAAGAAATGAAGACCAAAAATCAAAAAAATATCATAATATCATTAGTATTATCTCTATGCTTAATTTTCCAAATAAATGCATTATCTTATACCTATCATGAAATCATCCAAGAAAACGCAGAATATGTCAAAGTTTGCACCTTAAAAGATGGGAAAGTTTTAGCTCTTTCATCAGCAATTAATGACCAAAAAATGTTTGTGAGTAAATTGACTGACAAAGGAAGATTTGTCTACAAAAATGCAACTTTAAATATAGGATATACTGCAGACGCCCAATTGGCCCAAGTATCAAATTCTGATACCTATATTTTGGCTCATCATAATAGACAAGATGTATCAGGACATGAAAGTAAAGAAAATCTTTTAACCTTAAAAGATCAAAATTCAGTTGTTAGATCTGTTGTTAGAAATAATACTATTTACCAGAAAACTTCATTGGTTTCTTTAAAAAATGGAAATGTTTTGGTTGCTGGAATCCATTATATATCTGCTTTTGGAGCAGAAACTAGTGTAGATGTTAGACTTTACAATCCAACAAATGGCCAATTAGGAAATGGTCTTTCCTTCGTAGCCCATGGTAAATATTTAAGTTGTTACGAACATAAAGATAATGAAGTAGCTTGTGCTTATGTCTCTTATGAAGATGTTTTTGTATCTAAATTAAAACTAAAATATATCACAATAAACAACAATGCTTTATCAGCAAAAGATTATGTAGTTGTTAAAAATTTCTATACTGAATATAACTTCCTTAAAGCCATTCCTTTTGATGGAGTAGATACTTTACTTTTATTCCAAACTGGTAATGCCAAAGATATACCAAAATATGGAAATGAAGGAACAAGATTATACTTTTACCAATTTGAATTAGATTTAACATCTGATGATGTTAATGTTAAAAGATATGAATATCTTTATCCAAATTGCTTATACAGAGAAGATCCTGAAGATTATAATGCTGATATTGCTGTTCTTTCTCCTAAAAGAATATATGCAGTATGTGAAACAAGTTCAAATAGGTTCAGAGGATTTGTCATTTATCCAGACAAAGCAGAATATGATGAATTTTATTTCAATAATTTCGACGCAGATAATGTAAAAAACCCTGCTTTTGCTAAGTTTGATAAATCATTAGCTATTTTCTACACTCATATCACAGTTAATCAAAATAAAAGAGTAGCATATCATTTAATGAATTATCCAGATTGCAACAATTATAGAAATTATAGAATGTTATTACCAAGAGGATTCGTGAAAGATATTGATTTTGAAGGAAGAGTATTTTTAAATAATCCATATCCTGCTGACAGAGCTGATGAAGTAGTTAAATTTAGATTTAATTCCTACACAAATATTACTATTAAAGATATTACCAATAATACAACACTTGCAGCAAATGTTGATTATTTATCTCCATTAAGATTACAAATCTTAACAAAAGATCGTGTAGGAGATTATGAAATTGAATATACTGCTACAAGAGAAGATGAACTTGATGGTTTAATTTTAGGTAGAACTTGCTCAATATCACTTACAACTCCTGAATGTTTGGAACAATGTGAATCATGTACAGAAAAAGGTACTGAAGAACACCATCTTTGTTTAGGTTGTAAAGAAGGTAATGCCTATTATGAAGAAGCAGATCCTGATGCAGTTAATGTTGGATATGGAAAGCCACACAATTGTAAAAGATGTGATATTGCTTGTAAAACATGTTGGGGAAAATACCTATTGAGACCAGTAGAAACAACTAATTGTATAAAATGTGATTATCAAAATAATTATTTCCACTTTGAAGATGATGAAAGAACTTGTATAAGTAATGGAACACAAGAACATTGGGAAACTGTTATAGGAAGTGCAATTTATTTAGATGATACTCCAGGTCCAAATAAAAAGGAAGAATGGAGATGGAGACGTTGTCATGAAAATTGTGCCAAATGCGTATGGAGAGGAGATGAAAGCAATAATAATTGTACTAGATGTAAACCTGGATTATATTTCTTCTGTAATCAAACTGATGGAGATGGTATCCCCGGTTCATGCCATAGAGATTGCGTTAATAACGGATTTTATGAAACTATGGATGAAAAAAATAGAAGCAAATGTTGTCCTTGTCTTGATCATTGTAAAGAATGCAAAAATGCAACTATATGTGATAAATGCTATAAACCATTCTTATTAACTCCAGAACATACCGAATGTAATGAAACATGCGGATATTGCTTGGCTGAAGATCACGGCTTAGGAGAATGTGTTAATTGTAAAACAAGATATGCAACTCCAAGATATACTCTTAACAAGACATGTGTATTCGAAATACCATTTATAGAACTAATAAAAAGATATTATCATATAATAGATGATACATGTAATTTACTTCATGGTTGTAAAGAAGGATGCTATAAATGTGCTCCAGAATTCACAGATCAATGTACTGAATGTAATGCCAGCTATTATAAAGAAGACTTCTTTGGTGAAGATCCTCAACCCACAACATTCAGATGCTTCAATAAAACTACATGCCAAGGTGTGACTCCATATAAACATGATGAATCACTTAGAATTGGAGGAGTGCCTGTAGTCGAAGATGGTGTCAATGTTTGTTTGAATTGTAGAAGAAGAAATGATTCATATAGATTACCTGAAGATAGATTTTATTGTGGAAATAAAATTGATAGAACATATGTTGATATAGATGATTATAACAAATTATCATATTGTTATTTCAGATGCAAAGCTTGCGATTATTGGGGAAATTCAATGGTTATGAATTGTAGTACATGTAGAGATGGAGCCTATTATAAACCACTTGTTAAAATCGGAAATTATTACAATTGTTATAGACAAGCTCATAAATGTGGTATTTTCCCATATTATCATGATTATGATTTAGCAGAACCTTTGGGAAAAGACGAAGATGATTGTGGAGAAGATTGTGATGTTTGCCTTTATAATTTCACTTGTACTGAATCATTACCTTATTTCGTTTATGAAACTCATGAATGCGTAGAATATTGTCCTTTATCAGATATTTTAGGAAATGCTTGTGCTTTAAATAATTCAAGAGCAGGTATTCTTTTATTAATGAATCCATTTGGATTAAAAAATCCTTATGATTTCTTAAATTCTTCAGTTGAACTAAATAATGTAATTAATAATCAATTTTTCAAATACATTGCGAATTCATATAATGTTGATGTTGATGAAACAAAAAATATTATTAATAATTATTTAGGTAAAGGAAAAGTTTATAATCTTCCTGAAAGCAAAATAATTCTTGGAAATAATATCAGTATAGAAATATCTTCAGTTAGATTAGAACTTGAAAAAATAGCTAAATTACTTAAGGGAGACACTACGGTTAACACTCAAGTTTCAGCAGTAGATTTATCACAATGTCAAGAAGTACTTAAACAAACTTATGGATTACCCAGTGAAGAAGATTTAGTAATGATTAAAGGTGATATATTACAAACATTATCAGAACTATATCTAAGTAATCAAGTAGAATATCAACTTTTCTCAACTTCAATGGGAGCTTTCTTACCTCTAAGTCCATGTAATGAAAAACAAACTATAACAACTACAGTAAATCCTTTCAATTCTTCATACTTTTTAGAAGGATTAGGAGATTTTCAATTTAAAACAACTTCAGTTGTAGATAATGGTTATAATGCTTTTGATCCAAATAGTAATTTCTATAATGATATTTGTACTCCTTTCACAAATGAAGATGGAAATGATGTCTTATTAGATGAACGTAGAACAGATTACTTTAATAAAGATTTTAATTTATGTGAAAAAGGATGTTCATTTACTGGATATAATGAAGCCATTAAAATGTATACTTGCGAATGTCAAACTAAAGCAAATATAAATGGTGAAATAACTAAAGAACAAAAACCTATGGAAATTCCTGAAGATTTCTATAAAAAACAAGCAGGATATTCAAATATTAAAGTATTTAAATGTGCTTCACAAGTATTTTCCAGTCAAGGACAAAAGATGAATTTCGGTTCTTATATTTTACTTGCTTGCCTGGCTAGTTTTGTTGCTGTTATTATCTTATATATCTTGAAAGGTAAAAAATCTTTAGATTCAGAATTCAAAAAATTAGAAAGAATTAATGAACAAGTACCATCAAATCCTCCAAAACCAGTTGATCAACAAAAATTAGATTATGATATATTAATGAAACAACAACAACCATCAAATGTACTAAAAGATATTGTTATGACTGATGATGATTTAAATTCTGCTAGTTATGAAGTAGCTCAAAAACAAGACACAAGAACATTTGGCCAATATTATTGGTCATTATTAAAAATGAAACAATTATGTATATTTACTTTCTACACTTATACTGATCATAATTTACGTCTTATTAAAATCGGTCTTTTCATTTTATTCTTATCTTTTTACTTTGCATTTACTGCTTTGTTCTTTAATGATAGCATTATGAGAGCAATTTATACTTATAAAGGAAATACTGATGCTGCTGTTCATGTAACAAATATTGTCTTATCAAGTTTATGCTGTTTAATAATGAATTACATTGTGAGATTTGTCGCTTTAAGCGAAAGAGATATCAGTAAAATAACTAATGATAAAGATGAGGATCATAGAAAAGGTTTAGCCGCTCAAATTAAAAAATGTTTACAAATCAAAATTTATGCATTATTTGTCATTGCTAGTTTATTAATTGGATTATGCTGGTATTATGTTGCTGCTTTCTGTGCTATCTTTAAAAATTCACAAGGACACTATTTCATTAATGTACTTGTTGCCTTTATAGTATGCAATATTTGGCCTTGTGTCACCAGTTTAATTGCTCCTGTTTTCAGAAAGAAGAGTCTTAAAGATCAAAATTCTGAATGCATGTATAAATTCAGCCAAATTATAGCTTATTTCTAAAAATTAAATATTATTAATTCTAAATCATAAAAATTTATTAATTTATTGTTAAAATCATCATAATAATTGTTTTAATATAATT
>CAMUZC010000116.1 GCA_947165105.1 uncultured Lachnospiraceae bacterium
TACAAGTGCTCATGCCTCAGAAAAGTATTTCAAAGATAATTGCAAAAGTGTTGAACATATTGCTCAAGTTTTCCGTACTGATTTAGTAAATGGTCTCAGTTCTTCAAATCAAGGCGATTTAGAATGGAGAGAAAGAAAATGGGGAAACAACCATTTACCTCCAGAAAAAGAAAACTCCATTTTAGCCCATATAATAGAATGCTTTGAAGATCCAACTTTAAGAGTTTTATTGGTAGCCTCCATTGTTTCCCTTATTATTGGAGTCGCTAAAGATGGTATTAAATCTGGTTGGATAGAAGGTACTGCCATCTTCTTTGCTGTATTTTTAGTCGTATCAATTAGTTCATATATGAACTACCAAGAAACAGAACAATTTTTAAAATTGAGCAGAGAAACAAAATTAAAAAAAGTATTAGTTATTCGTGATGGAAGAGAAAAAGAAATTTCTATTGAAGACGTTTTAGTTGGGGATGTACTTAAGCTTAGGATTGGAGACATTATTAATGTAGATGGATTTGTCTTCGGAGATGCCAAGGCTGGAATGGACGAATCCCCCGTCACTGGAGAATCTGATATCATGTGGAAAGTAAATAACTTTGAATTAAAAGGACAAAAATACACTTGTCCATTTGTTTTCTCTGGTTCCCAAGTTGTTGATGGTTATGGTAACATGGTAGTTGCTGCTGTTGGAGACAAAACATTTGAAGGTGCTAATAAAGCTTTACTTAACTCCAGTGGTGGTAAAGGTGAAGACGATGATGATGATGATGACGCCGATTTAACCCCACTTAAAAAACAATTAAATGAATTATCAAACTTAATCGGTGATTTAGGTTATTTAATGGCCATTTTAATCGGTTTTGTTTTATTCTTAAAAGAAACCATTGTAAACATATTTTCAGGTATCTCAATTTGGACTTCACATGAACTTGATGTATTAGTAAATGCTTTCATTATCGCTGTTACAGTTATTGTTGTCGCTATTCCTGAAGGATTACCTATGGCTGTTACTATTGCTCTTGCTTATTCTGTTGATAAAATGAAAAGAGAACATAACTTAGTTAAACATTTAGATAAATCTGAAGCTATGGGTAACGTTAACAATGTCTGCACAGATAAAACCGGTACTTTAACTTTAGGTGTTATGAGAGTTACTGCTTTCTATATTGAAGAACAAGATATCAGATTAAGCAAAGATAAAATCAACGATAATAATTTAAGAGATTTAGTATGGAATTGTATTTATAAAAATATTACTTGTGTTGAAACTATTGATGAAAAAGGAAAACCAGTATTAAACGGTGATATGACTGAAAAAGCCTTATATACTTATTTAAAAGAAGCTTCATATCCTTTAGAAGGAAACAGAAAAGGATTATATGTATTACCATTTAAATCCGATTATAAATATATGATGAATATTTATAAAGAAGAAGATGGATATACTCTTTATGCCAAAGGTGCCCCAGAAAGAGTCGGAGAATTCTTCAGCTTATTCAGAGTAAGAGGAGGCCAAGAAGAAAATTATGAAGAACATAAACAAGATTTATTCGATAAACAAGCCGAATATGCAGAAGATTCAATGAGAACTCTTATTTTCGGTTATAAAAAAGTAACTGAAGAAGAAATTAAAAAATCAAAAGATGCCCATCCTGATGACGATTTAGGTTTCTTCCAAGAATTAGCTAAAGGACTTTGCTTCGCTTTTATGGTTGGTATTAGAGATGATAACAGACCAGATGTTCCTGAAGCTATTAGAAAATGCCATCATGCTGGTATTACTGTACGTATGGTTACTGGAGATAACATTAACACCGCTATTGCTATTTCAAAAGATGTTGGTATTATTGAACCCAACCAAGCTGCTCAATGCAAAGAAACCGCTAAAAAATTCAGAGCTGAAGTTGAAAAAAATCCAGATAATGCTCCACTTGCTATTAGAAATTTAGATCATCCAATTGCTTTAGAAGGAGAAATATTCAGAGTTGCTTGCGGAGGTATTACTAAAAAACAACAAGATAAAGGTGGTGAATTAGAAATCTTCTTAAATAATAGAGAAGCATTTAAACATACAGTAAAAGATTTAAGAATTATTGCAAGAGCATCTCCCGAAGATAAATTCATTCTTGTCTTTGGATTAAAAGAATTAGGTAACATTGTTGCAGTTACCGGAGATGGTACCAATGATGCCCCTGCCCTCAGACAAGCTCACGTTGGATTCGCTATGGGTATTAGAGGAACTGATATTGCTAAAGATGCTGCTGACGTTGTCTTATTAGATGATTCATTCAGCTCAATTGTTACTGCTTGTAAATATGGTAGAAATGTATATGATTGTATCAGAAAATTCGTACAATTCCAACTCACTACTAACGTTGTTGCTGTATTTATGACTTTCTTAGGTGGTATTATATTAAAAGATTCACCATTAAATGCTATTCAAATGTTATGGGTTAACTTAATTATGGACTCATTTGCTTCCCTTGCTTTAGCCACCGAAGACCCAACTGAAGCACTTTTAGACAGAAAACCATATTCAAGAGAAGCCTCAATTTTAACTCCTATGATGAAATTAAATATTATTTCTCAATCCATATTCCAAATTACTACTTTAACTGTCATCATTTTCTATGGTGATTACATTTTTGGTGTTCCATCTGATAGAAATCTTGAACATTTCATGTGGAATAATGTTAATGGTTATCACTTCACTATATTCTTTAATATATTCGTCTTTATGCAAGTATTCAACTCAATCAATGCAAGAAAATTACAAAAAGATGAATTAAATGTTTTCACCGGTATTTGTGGTAATTGGTTATATATTTTAATTCAAAGTATTATTATTGTTGGTCAAATTATTTTAGTTACTTTCGGTGGTAGAGCAGTAAGAACTCACCCATTAAGCTTAAGACAACATGCTGAATGTCTTGGTATTTCTGCTATGACTTTAGTTTGGGGATTCTTTATTAAATTACTTCCAATTGATGTTACTGAAGAATCAACTGAAGGTGAAGAACAAGTCAAGAAACCTGATACTTATAAGAAGACTGTTGGTTTAGGTTATATGAGCAGAGGTCAAATGAAGATGAACAGTGGAGTACGTGGATTAAATGCCAGCAGAGCCAAAAAGTAAAAAAGGTACTTTACTTTATTTATTAAATTCATAACGTTAAATTATATATTCTTTATTACATTAATTTCGTTAAATTTTAAAAACAATAATTATTAAAAAATCTTATTATTCTTATTATTTTATTGATTTAATTATTTTTTTAAAAAAATATTAATAATAATAATTTATATTTTTAAATATTAAAAAAATAAATAAGAAAAATATAATTATTTATTAATTTTATTTTCATCATAATCCTAATTTAGGAATTGAATTATTTTTCATACTTGAATTTGTATTATTTTCGGCTGGTTTATTTAAATCATTTCCAGAACTATTCATTATATCAGGAGTATTTTTTAGAACTTTATTTATCGAGTCAGATGGTCTTAATAATAGATATATTAAACTTATCAGAAAAACAACAAATAAAATATATTGAAAAATATGATATTTATAAAAAAATTTAAAAAATTTTAAATATCTAATTTGAACATTAAAAATTATATTAATATCAGTAAAAACTACATAATCTTCTAGGCAATCAGCACAAAATTGAGTAATAGAACATGAAGCTAATAATATAAGAGTAGTATTAAAAATGAATGAATTCATATATGTGCCATCTTTTTTCATAGGAAATATTTCCCAACAACATAAAATTCTTACTCCAAATTTAAAATTGCCTTTAATTACGCATAATAATAAATATAAGCTTAATATTGAAAAAATCAAAAAAGAAAGAAAAGCGCAATGATGATCATTCAAAAATACATACATTCTTGCCAAAAACGGAAATCGCGGCCTACCATTTTTCCTAATAAAATAAGAGCAAATAAACTGTATTATCCATAATAATGTAAAAATCGTTGCTAAAATACCTAAAGGTATTAATAGATAATATAATAAAACTACGCAATTTCCTTGCTTTCTAGCTTCTTGTCCTGCATTTACTATTTTATATTCTTCATCAATTAACATATATCCTGCTCTAAATTGATTATATTTTCGATCATAATTTCTTCTTCTACTAGAACATTTAAATCTTTTATGATCTCCTTTTGCTTCCAATCTTTTTACTTCTTGCCCTAAAAGTCGTAATTCTTCTACATTTTTTAATAAAATAGTTTTTCTCCTATCAATTTCCAATGATTTCATATGTCTTGGCCTTTTTTTAAAAGCGCAAAATAAATCAATCGGCAATGCAGCCAAACCGATTCCGCCAAAAAAGGCAAATAATAACCATGAAACAAATAATAGAACTGCCATTGCATATATAAGAAAATTGACTTTTATTTGAATATCTCCTTCTACAGATTGACAATAATCTGTAGAAATAAATGTTGTAAATGAATTTTGCATTTCGTCTAGATAATTACAAGTTATACCTGTTATAGGTAAATCAGCTTTTCCTATGGAAAAATATAAAATTATTGTTATGAGTAAAAAAAATAAAAAATATATCAAAAACCAACACAAAGAATGAGTTATTTTTTCTCGAATTGACCAAGATTCATCTGCTTCATAATATGAAGTAGCAATAGGTGATACAACTAAGATATAAATTATTGTTAAAATATATATTATATACCAAAAAACTTTCATGTTTAATCCACCACCAAAAGTACGATTATTACTAACATCTAAAGGTAATAATAACACTTGAATCCATGATAAGGTTAAACCTATTATAACTATTATTTTCATTACCCATCCTAAACATGAACCTTTATCGTCTGGATGGCAAAAATATGCCAAAATATATATATTTGTTATTATTAACGCTATTACTAATAAAATAACAACTATTATTGTAAACCAATCAGCCATAATTTTATTATTTTTTTCAAATTAAATTATTTTTTATTAATAAATTAATAAAATATTTTTTTAATTATTTTAATTAATT
>CAMUZC010000117.1 GCA_947165105.1 uncultured Lachnospiraceae bacterium
AATTACTTAAACTATTAACAGTACTATCAGTAAAGAAATTAAATAAATTCCATTTGCGGGATGCTTCACATGCCCAACGAGCAAATTCTTCATCTACAAAATGTCCATCTTGATAAAGTAATGATGCTGTTAATACTGGAAAAGTAAAAATATTTTTTTCACGAATTTGATTAACTACATTAATAAAATCTTTCTGGAACTAAATAATTTCTTCTTCTTTATCAATCATAAAAGTCCCATCAGGGAAAATACTTCCACCAAAAATAGCTTCAAAATAAGGATGATCAAATACACTTACATTAGTAAATGCAGCTTGGTCTGTACGAACCCAAGGCTAATTAAGACGATAGATAAAAGCTTGAAGCTATTGATATTTATATGTTTCAGGGTCTTTTGTATAATAGCCATCTTCCACATCTTTACTCCAAAAGTAATAAAGATATGGGATAAGATTCGGGAGACCTACGGCGCCTGATTGGCGACGACTACACCAAGCAATTGCTTCCATTAAAATTTGAATAAAGCTATCAAGATGTTTTGCTGGTTCAGCATTATAATTTTCTATAAAAAATAAACCTTTTTCTACAATATCTTTTATATCATAAGCAAAACAGTAATGATAGAAAGTTGTTGTGTTAAAATCATGCATATAAAGTGAATAATTCCACATAGCTTCCATAGCATCATTAGCAATCTTATAGCCATATTTTTTATTTAATTCATAATATAATTTATTAAAAGCTAATAATTTCTAATGAGGTTTTGACATTTCTGAAAGAAGTGTAACAATATCTTTTTGAGCGATATTAGCATTAGCATCAACAGAAGCATTAGCCACATTATCAGAGTCAATAAAACCTTCAATAAAATCTGTAAGGCTTAATGTTTCTTCATCTAAACCTTGAAGTTTTAAAAATTCTTCTCCATATTTTTCAGAGAGTCTATTAAACTATGTCTAAAAATTTTTCTTTGTTCTAATATTAATATTCATTTTGCATTCACCCACTTAACAGCATCAGTAAAATTTAAAATAGTATTATCTTCAAGCTTCAAAGTAGGTGCGGATTTAATACCTTGCGCTGTCATTTCATCAATATCTGTACAAGTATTATATGCAATATTTTTCTTATTTAATTTCATTTCTAATACCTTACATTTAGGGCAATTAGTAGAATATAGTGTTATCATATATAAACCTCCACTAAATATAGTTTTAAAATTTTGTCTTATCACTATATTTAGTTTTTATTTTTAATATTTTAATTAAATTTGTCCTTTAAGCCATGCTCTAATAATTGCTTGTGAAATATGAGTAATATCAGCACCATCATTGTTAGTGACAAAGCAATCAGGTTTTAAAAAATCTATTTCTTCTTCTCTAAAATCAAATTCATCTGTAGAATAACGACGAATAATTTCATGCACATCAGGGTCTTTTTCTCTATTAAGCTATCGAATTAAACGGTCTTTATCTTTAGCTTCTATATAAATAAGAGTTAAATTAACATCTGGATTTTCTCGTAAAAGTTCTATTCCTTCTGGATTAAATACACCAATATTAAGTTTTACTTTTGAAAGATTAGATAATGCAGTTCCATAATGCCAATTATTAAATTCAGTAGCTTCTAACATTTCACCATTTAAAACTAAATTAGTAAATTGTTCTATTGTTATAAAATGATAATTTACTCCGTCTTTTTCATTTTCTCTAATAGGACGTGTAGTACAACTAATAATTGGGACCGCAGAAGTATTAAAAGGTGACTCTTTTAAAAGAGCTTTTAAAAGTGTATCTTTTCCAGCTCCAGACTTTCCCATTATTGCAAGAATATTATATTTTTGTTTTTCCATATATAAAATCCTTTTCTAAATTATTTCTATTTTATTATACCATAATATTTTTCTTTTGTCAAGATTAAAAATATAAAAAAAAAGTGCGGTTACCAAATTTTTGCTATTTTGTTTATAAATAGTCTAAATTAGAATTGGAAAAAATTTGGTAACCGCAATTTCTTTTAAATAAATAAAATATTTTTATTCTTCATCTTCTAAATCGCCTTGTGCGCGAGTAGTTCTTATTTTAATTTCATTCCCAATAACTTCATCAATATGATATAAAAGATGTCCACCAGAAGATTGATATTTTTTAGCTAAAAAGGTATCTTCTCTGCGTAGTCCTTGAACAATTAACATATTTCCTCTATTAAACCAAGATGATTCAATTCTATGTTTAACGCCATCTGCACCTCGTGCTGATATCTGTTTATCAAACATTGCGAATACTTCTTTATTTAATTTAACTTCAACTACTCCATAAACAGTCAATAAAGAAAATGAACTTTTTATCTTATCTTTAGCTATACAAGTTCCCGCAATTTTAGTTAATTTATAAAGATGAATTTCTTTATTACCTTTCCAAAATGTTCTATCTATTTCTGGTTCTTCTGGTAATTCAAAGAAATTACTAAATCCATATCTATTATTATCTAAATTAATTAACTCATGTGGATGATAATAAAAACATAACGCTTCCATTTCCCATGATGATAAATTCCCTTTTGCATATTTATTCCAATCCTCTAAAAAGATTGTTTCATTAAGTTTATTTAAAATCTCATCATGTGCGCTAGCTATCCAAGCCCTAAAAACATCCATCCATTTTTGATAGACTTTATCCCAATCTGTTTTTAAAATACAATAAATATTGCCATTTCTACAAATTAAAGATTCTTTTTCTATTTCAATCAAAAATTGAGCCGCACGTTCATCTAATACATAATATGGTTTTAATTTATTTGCAGGAATAGTAATAGCTTTTAAATATCTATTAAATTCATATATTCTACGAGCGAATATTCTTTCTTCTGTATCTTCTGGAACCATTTTATATTTCATAAGACTTGCCATATTTTGAAGTGTAATTCTCTTCTTTTTATCACAAGTTTCCCAAATATACCAGCCCATACAAGTTTTTCTATCCATCATATGGTCAAAAGCTCCACCTTTTATAAGAGAAACCATTGCTGCTCGGTTAGGTTTTACTTTATTTATAAAATCTCTTGGAGAGCTATATGGACGTTTATCAATAATATCTTGGACTAAATCATCGCCAACGCTCATCATACCTTTTAATCCAAAAAGAATTTGATTATTTTCAACATCAGGCAAAAAGCCAAAAGAAGATTTATTTACATCTGCTAAACTTACTTGAATACCAGCTTCTTTAATTTGTCCAATTGCTTTAGCTACTTTAGTATATGAAGTAGATTCATTTTCATTTTCTAATGAACCACTATTTACAATTAGACAAGCAGTATTCCAATAAATAGGATTAAAATGAGTTGCTAAATATAATGTTTGTAATCCAACAAATGAATATGCTAATGCATGAATAATACTGAATGAATAACCCATCTATGGGCCAGCCCCATATTTCCAAACATATTCTCCTAATGCTTTACTTTTTGCGCTCTCAAGGACTTTTTGTTTTAATGCTGGGATTTTTGACATTTGCTTTTTACCAACAATTTTTCTAGCACCATTTGCTTCTGCCAAAGTAAAATTACAAATATTTTCATCCATTAACATTTTCATAAGTTGCTCTTGGCTTGGAGGTACTCCATATGATGGTTTAAAATAAGGCTCTAAAGCAGTTTGTTCTTCTTTCGTTAATCCTGCTTTATCCATTTCTTTATACCAAAGACTTATATTATTTTTAAATCTTACATATTTATCTAATGGAGATTCTGCTCCAGGTTCACTTGGCATTAATCGCATCAAGCCATTAGCGTCACTTAATTCTAACATTGAAGTTGGCTTAATCTTTTTTGCAGCTTGTTTCCCTACAGTTCCATCAAATTGAAATACGCTTAAAACAGTTCCATCTGCTAAAGCTTTCCAAATTTTAGGGTCATCTTGAGGGATAACATTTGGATGTAAATATTTATTATAAATTTCTCTTAAAGATAAATCTTTCTCAATAACTCCATCATTTTGAAGTAAATCAACTGTCTTTATAATAATATCTTGAACAGCTGTAACTAAAAAGTCATATTTTACTGAACCAGCCGCTTCTACATCGTGTAAATCCCATTGAGTTGTTAAATTTCCATTTGGGGCACGCATAACTGCTGTATTATCAAAAACAGTATCTTCATCATAAAGAATAACTCCAGATGCATGAATACCTCTACGGCAAATAAGTCCTTCAATACCTAACATAATATCTAAAAGACCTGGGTATTGTTTTACTGCTTTAATAAACATAGTTTGAGGTTTTCTTCCTTTATCTTCATTTCCATTAATCAAATCAGATAAAGGCCAAACAAAACCTCTTTCAGATGGGACTAAAGATGACATATATTGTGCATCATCTACATCAATTCCATCAGGATAATCTTCACTTCTATATCCACGACAAGCTGTTAATATAGCTGATTTTGTTGATTCTGTTCCAAAAGTACAAACTTGTAATAAACCTAATTCTCCACGCTCTGCTCGAATTGCATCAAAAATTTTAGGTAATTTAGAAGGAGCTAAATCAATATCAATATCGCCAAGTTCTTCTCTATCATCATTTAAATATCTCCACCAAGGAAGTGACCATTTAAGTGGGTCAAGTTGAGTTATTCCTAATAAATAATGATTTAATCCACTACAACTACTACCTCGACCTGCGCCTACTGTACTCCCACATTCCCAAAATAAGTCAACATAGTGCTAAAGAGTATTAGGATAAGCAAACATACAAGTTTCTAATTTTTGCCCTATAACTTTTTTAACTCTAGCCTCTTCATTTAATCGAGCTAAATACTCTGGACGCAACCCAATCCCTTTATCAATTAATGCTTCAAAACATTGATTTACCCAATATCTTTCTTGAACATTATCACTACAAAATAGTTCCATAAGAATAGGATATTGTTCCAT
>CAMUZC010000118.1 GCA_947165105.1 uncultured Lachnospiraceae bacterium
CTAAATTATGCAATTCCGAATTTTTTCTTAAATTTATCTGCTCTACCACCTGTTGTTTCTCTTTTTAAGTTACCTGTCCAATATGGATGACATTTTGAACAAATATCAACTTTCATATCAGCCTTTGTAGAATTTGTTTTCATAACGTTACCACAAGCACATGTAATTGTTGCTTCTGTGTAGTTTGGATGTAATCCTTCTCTCATTTTGTATTCACCTCTCTTAATTTAAAATAAAATCACTGGTTAATATATTACCACAATTGAAATTATTTTTCAATAGTTTTTTATTATTTTATAACATTTTCTGCTTTTTCAGCATCCTGTTGGTCTTGAATATATTGTGCTGATGATAGTAATTCATCTTCTATCGATAAATTGTTTACTAATTTTGTTACTACATTGAATAAACATGCTATTATTAATATTAACATTAAAACTTTTTTCCATATTTTTGCTAGCATAACTATCTCCTTTCACAAATATTGTACCTTTATATTATACTACATTTTTGAGATTTGTCAACTTTTTTTATGATGGTTTGCCGAAATGCCCGAAAATTTTTTATTATTTAAATCTCTATTCTGTCTCCAAATTTCTTATCAACAATTTTCTTCAACGGAGTATTTTTTTCTAGTGATAATTCTGGATCCTCATCAATAATTTTAATTGCCAATGCTTGAACTGTTTGTAATGTTGGCATGTCTTCAAATAAATTTGCAATTTTAAATTCTGGAATACCATGTTGTCTTGTTCCAAAAAATTCCCCACTACCACGTAGTTCAAGATCTTTCTCAGCAATTATAAACCCATTATTTGTATCTTGCATAATCTTCATACGTTCTCTTACAACATCTGACCCTCCGTTAAATTTCAAAATACAATATGACTGATAATCACCTCTACCAACTCTTCCACGTAATTGATGTAATTGTGCTAGTCCAAATCTTTCAGCATTTTCTACTATCATAATACTTGCATTTGGAACATTAACACCAACCTCTATAACAGTTGTCGAAATTAAAATATCTATTTCTCCATCTTTAAACTTTTGCATTATTTCATCTTTTTCTTTTGGACGCATTTTTCCGTGGATGTATTCTACCCTATAATCTTTGAAAACATTATTTTTATAATCTTCAGCAAGTTCTATAACAGATTTTGCATCAATCTCTTCATTTTCTTCAACTAAAGGACATACAATATATGCTTGCCTTCCTTCAGCAATTTGTTGTTTTACAAAATTATTTACCCTTTCTGCCATTGAACTTTTAACTGCATATGTTTCAATTTTCTTTCTATTTGGCGGCAATTCATCTATAATTGATATATCCAAATCTCCATACAATATAAGTGCCAATGTTCTTGGAATTGGTGTTGCAGTCATTACTAAAACATCTGGATTTGTTCCTTTTGCTGCTATCTTACTACGTTGTCTTACACCGAATCTGTGTTGTTCGTCTGTTACAACTAATCCTAAATTATTGAAGATTACATTATCCTCTAAAATAGCGTGTGTTCCTATTAAAACATCAATCTCTCCATTTTGTAATCTCTCTAAAATATCTTCTTTATTCTTTTTGGTAACACTACTTGTTAATAATTCACATCTGATTCCATATTTTCCTAAAACTTGTGAAAAGCTTTCTAAATGCTGTGCTGCTAAAATAGCTGTTGGAGCCATAATTGCAACTTGATATCCGCTTCTAACCGCCTTATATGCAGCTAATACCGACACAATAGTTTTACCAGAACCAACATCACCCTGAAGTAACCTATTCATAGTTTTTGGACTCTCCATGTTATTATCTATTTCTTCTAAAACGCGTAATTGTGCCTTTGTTAAATTAAACGGTAAGTCATTTATAACATCTGAAATTTTAACATTTTCATCAAATTTTATTCCTACTTTTTCTTGTGTATACTGAGTTTTTAGTTTTAATAATGCAAGTTGCATTCCAAGTAATTCTTCAAATACAAATCTTGTACGAGCTTTCTTGAAGTCTGAAAACTCTTGTGGAAAATGTATGTTGTGTATTGCATTATTTATATTTAATAAATTATATTCTTTCCTTAAATATTCTGGAAGAGTTTCCTCTAATTCACCCTCGACCTCATTTAATCCTGTTTCAATAATTTGTCTTAATGTTGTTTGTGATAATTTAAATGTAAGTGGATATATTGGAATAATTTTTCCTGTATTTTTTGATGTTTCAGCGCTATCGTAAACTGGTGATGTCATTTCAACTCTATTTCCTTTTTTGCTTACTTTACCATAAAAACTATATTCATTTCCAACTATAAACATCTTTTTTAAATATGGCTGATTATACCATGTTATAGTGCATGGACCTGTTTCATCTCTTATTATTAATTTATATATAACAAGATTTTTTCTTACTTTTAATTCTAACATTCTAGATACAACAAAACCTTTAACTAAGGCTTCTTCGCCATCTACTAATTCATTTATTAGCTTTGGCTTGCTTCTATCTTCATAATCTCTTGGAAAATATGTTATTAAATCTTCCAATGTATATATTCCTAATTTATTTAATAAAACCACACGGTTTGGACCTACTCCTTTTACATATTTAACATCATTGTTTAAATCCATTAAATACGCTCCTTTCAATCTGATTTGAGACATTTGGGGACGGTCTTTTTTTGTCTCATTTTTGAGACAGTTTAAGACCGTCCCCAAATGTCTCAGCTGTCTCAGCTAATGTAATTTTACTAAACATCTGTTTTTTTGTCAAACAATTAATCAATCATTTAATGAAAAAAAGATTGATTACCTATAATCAATCTTTTTTACTTCAATATATAATTATAAAATCTTAATAATTAACCTTTCTAAATCCATATATTCCCAATATTCCAGTAAATATAACCGCACTATATGTACTAAATCTTTCTAAAACACCAAATATTTCTTTTGGAACACTTTGACTACCTGCTGCACCTATAAACATTACTACTAAAGCAGCTATAGCTAAAACTCCTAATAATTTATGTTTGTTTTCTCCTTTAAATGAGCCAACAGAAATTAGTGTTAAAGATATAATTGACATTAATACAACCAATGCTGTTAAAACATAAACATGTATTATTGATTGCACACTTCCATCAAATCCACTGCTTGATAATGGGAATAAAGCATATCCTATTGCAGAAATAAAATTCATTATTGAAAATAAATATACGCCAATCCTTAGTGTCTTTTTGTTTTCATTTTTTATTAAAATACAAACACAAGCACAGCATAAACAATTAAGAATCTTGTATACTGTAACAAAACCGCTAGCTGTTACAAATGATGGTGCATCTGTTGCTGTTAAATCACTTACTGCTTGACTCATCCAATTATATCCAGGATAATTATATGCTCCAACTATGTCATGTAATAAATAAAATATTATACTTAAAACTCCAGCTAAACATAACCAATTAATTAAACTTTTCTTTTTCATATTTTATTACTCCTCCTCACTATATTGATTACAAAACCATTCTATATAATTTTGTATCATTTTTTCATCAAACTTTTCATTTGTTTTTTTACAGTCAAGTTCATAATCTATTAAAGAATGAATTGTCATTGCAAAAGACATTGCAGCTACATCTATATTATCAATGTTAATTTTATTGTTCTTTTGCAAAACATAAAATAAATTTTTTGTTGCTGTAATCATCTTCTTTGTTTCTTCAACTAGAATTTTAGATGCATCTGTATTTATTATTCTTTCTGAATAAATTACTTTATAAAAATTATACATTTTTTCATCTGTAACCATTTTCTTATAACTTAATACAGATTGAGTTAATATTTCTTTGGCGTTAAATTTTTCCAAATAATTACTATAATCTAAATTGCCCAAAGGTATTCCTTCTTTAGATTTTTCTCTAATAAATTGATACATTTCCTTTATCAAAATTTCCTTTGATTCAAAATGGTTGTATAAAGAAGGTTTTTTTATTCCTACTTTTTCAGCAATTTGAGACATAGATAAACTTTTTAATCCGTATTCAGCAGCTAATTCTAATGTAGCATAAATAATTTCTTCTTTTTTATTCATAAAAATTTCCTCCTATATTATTATACTACCGTTCGGTAGTTTGTGTCAATAGTAATGCTTTTTTATTAAAAAAATTTTTTAACTTTTTTAGCAAAAAAGAGATTGATTAAGAATAATCAATCTCTTTTATAAATCATTTTTTATTATTTTTCGATATATATCATTAATAATACAATTTATTCTCTTTTACCAATTCTAATTGTTTCTTTAGGTTATCAACCAAAGCATCTGAACTCTTTTTCCATTCATCTTTATTTTTATCATTATTAAGATTATTGTTTATATCATCTTTAAGTGTTGTAGATGCATAATTAATTTTATTTTCAATTGTCTCTTGCATTAACGCAGGATATTTAAAACTATCATCTCCACGGAATAATTCTTTTTTATTCTGTATTCTTTCCTTATTGAATCCTTGCTTCTTAAACCTCTTTGTTTGCTCATGTAAATGTGCATCTCCACATATTATTAAAACCTTTTTTCCTTCTGGAATAGTTTCTAATTTCTTCATTATATTATTATTAATCATATCATCTCTTTTTTTATCAGTTGTGCCTGGTTTTGTATTATCATTTATTTCCCAGTAATCAATCATATCAACATCAATATTCTCTTGTACACAATAGCTATAAGCTAGAATCATATCAATTGGGCCATCAACCACGTTGTAATCTCTATATGTATCTTCTCTTGATTCTATTAAAACAATATCTGGATCTATATTTTTAATGCAATTAGTTATATCTTGCATAGAATAATTAAA
>CAMUZC010000119.1 GCA_947165105.1 uncultured Lachnospiraceae bacterium
GTCTTTCCAAGCATAGGAATTTTAACTTTTCTATCAGCCATATCTTGAACTTCCTTTGAAACTCCATTAGCTTCATTTCCAATAACAATTACCTTTTTGTGATAATCAATATCATAAACACTGTTATCAGTATCTAAGGAAGTTACTACAACTTCAAATCCATGTTTTTGTAAATCTTTTAAAGTCTCTACTATATTTTCAGACTTTATTGCATTTACTCTAAAAATTCCACCCATTGTTGACCTAACAACTTTTGGATTGAAACTATCAGCTGTTTCCTTAGAAAGAATTATTTGATTTAATCCTGCAGCGTCAACAGTTCTTAATATGGTTCCAAGATTACCTGGATCTTGAATTCCATCCAATGCAACTATAAAATCTTGATTATAATCAATATCGTTTGTATTATTTTCTCTATTAACAACAGCCAAAATTCCTTGTGGATTAGAAACATCAGTTAATGTATCAAAGATTTTTTCAGTAACATAAATACATTTATATTTAGCAATTTCATACAACAACTTTCTATCAATAGTTCCATCATTAACGCAATCTTCACAAACCACAACACTATCTATATCAGTATCTTCCTCAATAGCCTCGGCTACAAGTTTAATTCCCTCAACCACAAACTGATTCTTTTCATCACGGAATTTCTTTTCCTTTAATTTTTTTATACTTTTAACAACTTCATTATCTTTACTTGTTATTACTTGCATTTTCAAATAACTCCTTTCTATATTTTGGAACATTTCGAAACATTCTTGAAATTCTCAACCACGAACTCATCCGGAGAAGAAAATAATAAAAATTCAAAATTTTAAAAATGTTAACGTAGGGACATTACAGTTTCTTAGAAGTGCATCTCTTGAGGGTGCGTAAGTGTCCTCTACGGAGAGGCTCAAGGGTGCAACTCTTAGAAACTGTTTGTCCCGGAGATTACGTTTTTAAAATTTTTATTTTTTATTCATTTTCTCCTCTCGGCAACACACTCAAAAGAAACTTCTTAATCTCATCGAATTGTTCTGAAACCTTCACAGCCTTACTTCTCAAAGTAACATAAGGTTCCTTTCCCGGTGAAAAGCTAACCATATTTCCATACTCCTTAATCAAACCATCCACAACAGAAAAATCAAATTTACTACTATCAAAATAGAACACAAATCCGCTAATCTTCTTAGATAGCTTAACAATATTAGCCTTTCTACACAACTCCTTAATTCTAACAATCTCAAGTAAATTCTCTACTTCTGAAGGAATATTACCATATCTATCAATCAACTCATCAACAATATTAGCAATATCTTCCTCGTTTCTACACAAAGCAATGTCTTGATAAATTTCAATTTTCTGACTTGAATCACTAATATACTCATCAGGAATATAGCTTGAAATATTCAAATCAATTTGAACATCAATTTCCTCTTGAACTTCAATTCCTTGCATTTCTTTTATTACTTCGTCTAATAATTTACAATACATTTCATATCCAACTTGTTCCATATGTCCATGTTGAATTTCTCCAAGCAAGCTTCCGGCTCCTCTTATTTCCAAATCACGCATTGCGATTTTAAATCCAGAACCAAATTCTGTGAATTCTTTAATAGCCTTTAAACGCTTATCTGCTACTTCTGATAATAGTTTGTCTGGCTTATATGTGATGTATGCATATGCTTGTTTATCACTTCTACCAACCCTTCCACGGATTTGATATAATTGTGCCAACCCTAATCTATCAGCATTTTCAACAATTATTGTATTTGCATTTGGAATATCTATTCCAGATTCCAAAATTGTTGTACATACTAGTACGTTAGTCTTTTTATTGATAAAGTCAAACATTATTTCTTCAATTTCTTTTCCAGTCATTTTTCCATGTGCAAATGATACTTCCGCTTCTGGAACTAACTGAGAAATCTCCATTGCCTTCTTAGCTATATTTTCAACATTGTTATACAAATAAAATACTTGCCCATTTCTTTCTAATTCTTTTGTAATTGCCTCTTTTATAACATCTTTATCATATTCTAAAACATAAGTCTGAACTGGTTTTCTTGCCTGTGGTGGTTCATAAATAACAGACATATCTCTAACTCCAACAATAGACATATGCAATGTTCTTGGAATTGGGGTTGCAGTCATTGTTAAAACATCTACACTATTTTTTAATTGCTTAATTTTTTCCTTATCTTTAACACCAAATCTATGCTCCTCATCTATTATTAATAAACCTAAATCTCTAAATTCGACATCCTCGCTTAAAATTCTGTGAGTTCCGACAACGACATCCGCTTCGCCTAATTTTAATTTCTTAATAGTATTTGATTGCTCTTTCTTAGTTCTAAATCTATTTAGTAATTCAACATTTATTGCAAATTCTTTCATTCTGCGTTTGAATTCTTCATATTGTTGGTTAGCTAAAACTGTTGTTGGAACCAAATATGCAACTTGTTTATGATCCATTACTGCTTTAAATGCAGCACGGATTGCTACTTCTGTTTTACCATAGCCAACGTCTCCACATAAAAGTCTGTCCATTGGTTTAGGTTGTTCCATATCTTTCTTAACTTCTTCAATACAACGTAATTGATCATCTGTTTCAACATATTCAAAATTTTCTTCAAATTGTTTTTGCCAATCTGTATCTTTACTAAATGCATGACCTTTTATTTTTTCTCTTTTCGCGTATAATTCTATAAGTTCTCTTGCAACTTCTCTTAAATTATTTTTAACTCTTGCTTTAACTTTAGACCAATCTTTTCCGCCTAATTTATATATTTTAGGAGTTCCTTCTGAACCAACATATTTTCTTATTGTATCCATGTTAGTTGTTGGAACGTATAGAATGTCGTCATCTTTATATCTTATTTTTACATAATCTTTTATTACATTATCTGCTTTTATTGTATTAACGCCTATATATTGACCAATTCCATGTGTTTGATGAACAACATAGTCTCCAATTCTTAAATCTGCAAATACAACCTTTTCTCCCTCTTTGAAGTCCTTTGCAACTTTTTTCTTCTTTACTGGAATAGATGTGAAAAAGTCTTCGCTTGAAATTACAAGTAAATCTAAATCATATGCTTCAAAACCAGAGGTTAACGCTCCTGTAGAAATAATTACTTTTCCTTTTGATAGTTCATCTACTTTTTTAGTAAATGTATTGTCAATATTTCTGTCACTCAACAAAATACCAATTTTCTTAGCATTTTCTTCACTTCCACCTAATATAAGAATTTTCTTTTTCTTTCTTATTGCATCTTGAAGTGTTGTTACTAAGCTATCTATTTCGTTTTTGTAGAATAACATATCTCTGTAATTAAATGATATAATTGTGTTTGAGATTTTTGAGCTTACTATATCATCTTTGAAGATATAAATACATTGTTTATTTGTTAAATCAATTTTATCAGATGAACTAAACTCAACCAAGTTATTAATTACATCCGGTACACTCTTTTCTTTTTCTACTAATGTTTTAACCAAATTTCTATTTTCAATTTTAATATTATCTATTCTCTGATTAATTTTTCCAAATTCATCGAAAACTATTACAAAATTATCCAAATATTCTAATATATTAGATTTTTTACCGTAAAAGCTATTAAAATATTTATCAATTTTGCTAATATAATCCCCTGAACGAATAATATCTATATCTTCTTTTATATTTTGTTTATTTTCATAATTTGAACTTTCAATTCGCTCTATTACTTCATCTAATCCAAATTCTAAAACATACTCATGTGATGGATTTATTTCAAAGTGTTCAATCATTTCGATAGACCTTTGCGAAATAATGTCGAATCTTCTTATTGAATCAATATCATCTCCCCAGAATTCAAGTCTTACTCCTTGCTTTTCTGAAACAGAAATATCAACAATTCCACCTCTTATGCTAAATTGTCCTCTTCCATCTATTAAATCTTTTCTTTCATACCCAAGATTTACAAGCTTTTGCTTTAGATAATCTATGTTTAAAGTGTCTCCTACTTTTACTTTAATAGAGTTTTTGTATAGAACATCTTTTGCAATCACGTCTTGCATTAGCGCCTCAATTGTAAGAATTACTATATTAATTTTGTTTGAACGAATATTATTCAAAACCTCTATTCTCTCATATGGCAGTTCTTTACTTCCAGCTATGTAATCGTAAGTAACCAACTCTTTTTTTGGAAATATGGCCGCTTTTTGTGTGAAATAAGCCATATCTTTTAATAATCTTTTAGCTTGTATTTGATTATATGTTATTACACAGATATTTTTACCTAAACTATCATTTAGCCCTGCAATCGTTTGAATTTTACCCATGTCAGATAAGCCCGATAAACTTATCGGGCTTTTTGTTTCATTTATATGATTTATTACTTCTGAAAACTTTTTTGAATTTTGCAATTCATCTGTTAGAATGTTCAACTTTTATTCATTCCTTTCAAATTTTTCAGTTCTTTTTATTGTGGTTGTAATTCACCATTTTTTATTTTTTCTAATGCTATGGCAATTTGGTCTGGACAAGATGTATTTTTAAAACCACATTCTATACCTTTTAATCTTGCAATTACTTCATCTATGTTCATTCCCATTAACAATTTTGCAATACCTTTTAAATTTCCGTCGCAGCCATTTATTACTTTTATGTCTTTTATGATATTGTTTTCTACATTAATTATCATTTCTCTAGAACAAACTCCTTGTGGTTTATATCTATACTCCATAAAAATTACCTCCTTTACTGCATTTTGAACCTCTTATTATTTTACCAAAAAAATGTTCTTTAGTCAATGGTTGGAAGT
>CAMUZC010000120.1 GCA_947165105.1 uncultured Lachnospiraceae bacterium
TTAATTTTTTTATGGAACTATTGCACAATTTGTGGAATGTTGTTAGTACAGAAGACGAGAATTTGACGAAGTATGTTGTTATAGTTTTAGGATTTTTAGAAATGTATGTAGCTTTTATGCTATCCGCTAGTATTTTAAATATTGCATATACTAAAAAGCAGAAAAATGTATATATTTTAACTTTAGGAACTTTTATGGTTTTATCTAATTTGTTAATACCAAGACAATTTTCAATATACTTTCATCTAATTTTGACACCAATCATTGTAAAACTAGTATTTAAAACTTCTATTATAAAGTCAATTCTAACTGAATTGATTCCGATGATTGTATCTGTTATAATCGAGATTATATACGCTAAATTATGTTTTTTGGTGCTAGGAAAAACATATATACAAGTTCAATATATTTTGATTTATAGAATACCTATAATGTTAATTATATACTTAACTATTTTTTTACTATCTATTTTAGTTAAATTTATAAAGAAAAACATTTCTGTAGTAGATCAAATTGATTCATATAGAAAAAAACTATTAATTGTAAACCTACTATTTATAATATTACTAATTGCCATTCAATTCTATTTAGTAATTTTTTATAATCAGGTCTTACCTATTTATATAACTTTAATTAGTCTTTTAAGTTTGATTGCTTATTCGACTGTAAGTATTTATAGTATAATAAAAACTATTAATTTAGATATTAAAAAAAGAGAATTAGAGCAGGCAGAATTACATAATAAAACCTTAGAATTATTATATAATAATGTAAGTGCATTTAAGCATGATTTCTCGAACATTATTACCGCATTTGGAGGATATATTGATACAAGAAATTTAGATGGACTAGAAAGGTATTACGACCAAATAATAGATGAATGTCACATTAATAATAATTTATCAACACTTAATCCAAATGTTATAAATAATCCAGCTGTTTATAATATTTTAGCTACCAAATATTATAAAGCAGATGAACTTGGAATCAAAATTCATCTACAAATTTTTATTAATCTTAATACTCTAAAACTAGATATTTATGAATTTTGTAGAATTCTTGGTATATTATTAGATAATGCAATAGAAGCATCATCAAAATGTGATGAGAAAATAGTTAATATTGAAATAAATGACATTAGACATAATAAATGTCAGATTCTTACAATTGAAAATACCTACTCTGATAAAAATATTGATATTAGCCGACTTTCTGAAAAAGGATACACTTCTAAAACAGAAGAAAAAGGATCTCATGGTATCGGATTATGGCAAGTTAATAAGATGATTAAGAAACATAACAACGTTATTCTAGATACAAGTAAAGATGAAAAATTCTTTAAACAAGAATTAGTAATTTATTATTAAAAATAAACCAACTCTTTAGTGAGTTGGTTTTTTCCATTCATTATATATTAATCTTCTTTGATCATTGATTTAGGCATTGTTGGTTGATGAAAAATCCCAAACCAAGCACAAGCACTATTTGTAGATTTAGCATATTTTTCAGCTATTTTTGATAATAATTTTAACATAATTATTCCCCCTTAAAATTATTTTTTATAATAAAACATCATTACCGGTATATAATGTTTAATTAACAACTCCTTCTTTGTTTTTCAAGTATTCCTCATATCCATATTTATTTCTAGTTAACTTATATGCAACCCTTGTAATTGTAATTGTTTGAAATAACGCTCCAAATAACAAAATATTAGAAATCATATTATTAGGTACCAAACCTCCAACCACAACCATAACAGTTACAATTACATACGAAACATACTTCCTCTTTTTTCTTTCTTTTTTTGAAATAACAGGTACATCTTCTGTATCTGCTGGAGCATATTTGTGAATCATAATTAATGCAAATACCCAAATAAAACAAGCACTTAAGACTTTATACTGAATTGGAATAACGGTATATTTACTAATAAACGCATTTCCTGTATACATCAATGATGTTCCAATTATACATCCTATATGTGTTTTCAAATGAAATCCGCCTGAATACATTCTATATGGAAGCATTAAGGCAAATGTTATCAAAGTCCATTTAAAAATTCCTAAAGCCCATGCTATTCCTGCCATAATAAATATTTTAGGTATTTCGCCAAATAACAGTTGTAAGCCATATTTAATTATTTCGGCTCTTTCATCATCAACATCTGTCATTTCTTTTCTTATTTTATTTGTTAGGTATTCACAAAATTTATCAATCATTTTTTGCTCACCTCTTAGCTATTTCTGAATAAATCTTATAGCTGACAAATGTTTTTTTATTATTTACGGAATAAACACATATAAAAAAGGAATGAAAATTCTGATTTCAATTTTCATTCCTTTTTTTATTACTTTTATACTTTATTTATTATTATTTATATTTTATTTAATTCATCTATATCTTCTAAAATCTTCCAACTACCTACAAACTCAGGTAAAGCATGAAATTCCATTCTTTCCTTTGTAACCGGATGAATAAAGCTTAAGCTATATGCCCACAAAGCAATTTGCTTTCCGTGACCTCTTCCTCCATATTTTTGATCACCATAAATACTGTGATTTCTACTAGAAAATTGGACTCTAATTTGATGATGTCTTCCTGTATGTAAATGTACTTTCACAACAGATAAATCAATCTCCTCATTGTATTTTAAGACCTCATATTCAAGATTAGCATACTTTGAGTTTTTAGTTCCCTCAGGAACAACTCTACTCATGTTTTTCTTTTCATTCTTTAATAAATAGTCTTCAAATTCACCTTTTTTTGGAGTTACTTTTCCATTTACAACAACTAAATATTTCTTTTCAAATTCTTTTACTCTAACTTGTTCACTTAGTCTTGATGCCGCCTTTGAAGTTTTAGCAAATACCATAACGCCTCCAACAGGTCTATCTAATCTATGTACTAATCCTAAATAAACATTTCCCGGTTTATTATATTTTTCTTTTAAATAATCTTTGATTATAGAAAGCATATCAACATCGCCAGTTTTATCACCTTGTGATGGAACATTTACAATTTTTTCTACAACTATTACATGATTATCTTCATATAGAACATTTAATTTCTGCATTTTATTTCTCCCATCTTCCATAAATTCCACATGGCAAGATTAATTTTGAATTAGTCATTGGTAACCCAATTTCACCATTACTAAAGCTTCCTTTATTTTTAATATTTAGCTTTAATATATTCTCTAACACAGTACTTGAAATTCCTGTTGTGTATGAATTTATCAAGAAAAATAATGGGTCGTCTGATAAAACTTTTGTACATAATTCAACTAAATCATATATGTTTTCTTCAAACTTCCAAACTTCTCCATTGGCACCTCTTCCATATGATGGTGGGTCCATAATAATTGCATCATATTTGTTTCCACGACGAATTTCTCTATTTACAAATTTAACAACATCATCAATTATGTATCTAACTGGTCTATCTTGTAAACCTGATGAAATAACATTTTCCTTTGCCCATGAAACCATTCCTTTTGAACTATCTACATGGCATACTGATGCACCAGCTGATAAACATGCTACTGTTGCTCCCCCTGTATATGCAAAAAGATTTAATACTTTTATTTCTCTTTTTGATTCTTTAATTTTATCTATCATCCAATCCCAGTTTACAGCTTGTTCAGGGAATAAACCTGTGTGTTTAAATCCCATAGGTTTTATATTAAATGTTAAATTTTTATATTTAATTTCCCATGATGATGGCATCTTTTTAGTATATTCCCATGCTCCTCCACCTGTATTGCTACGGTTGTAACGTGCATTTATTTTATTCCATTTTTCAGGAAAAGACTTGTCCTTCCATATAATTTGAGGATCTGGACGTACTAAAATTACATCTTTCCATCTTTCTAGCTTTTCTCCGTTTGCCATATCAATTATTTCATAATCTTTCCAATTTTCAGCTACTTTCATTTCTTTAAATCATTCCTTTATAATAAATTTATTATTTCTATAAATTGCTTAACTATTAAAAAATCAATTAAAATTGCTATAATACTTATACATATAGTAAATGTAAAATATTGATCATCTTCAATTTTCTTTAATAACTTTACTAATTTTCTATTCTTTCCGAAATTTAAAATTTGTAATTTTGTTTTTACTACATCGTACATTAAAAATAACATCTTTTGTATATTCCATAATTTTTCCTCCCAACATATTGATACACACAATATTGCTATTTAAATTATATGCTTAGATTATTTGTTTTATGAAATATTTTGATTGAGTTATTTCTGTATTATTATATTGATTTCATTTGTTTTCGATTTGATATTCTAAATTATAACATATTTTTCTATATATTTCCAGATATCCAACTTATTATATCTGTTGTAATGATTGTTTTATTTTCGTTGCTAAATCTTCATTAATACCTTTGATTTTAGCTATTTCCTCTACATCTGCTTTTGCAATATTTTGAACACTCCCGAATTGTTTTAATAACATTGCTTTTTTCGCTATACCAACGCCTTTTATTTCATCCAAAGCAGATTTTGTAATAGATGCATCTCTCAATTTTCTATGATATCCAATAGCTGTATCATGAACAGAATCTTGGAATAAAGTTATAGTATTTTTTAATTTTTCAGATATTTCATACTCGTGCTTTTGGTCATTTATCAATG
>CAMUZC010000121.1 GCA_947165105.1 uncultured Lachnospiraceae bacterium
CATAGTTTAAAGTCTATGTTGTATCCTGCACCATTAAACATAACAACTGCAATTGTATTATCCGGATTTTTGAATGTAGTAATGTGAATGTCGCTTAAGTACTTGCTATAAGCAATTCTAACTGCTCCAGGTTTCACAACTTTACTAATTTGTCCAATATAATAGTAAGTAAGAGTTTTATTATAATCTGAATTATTTTCTTTTAGCATAACAGGGCTATTGCAATAATTTCCTTTGTGATTTGGTCCACCTTTACTGTCTAATAAGATATTCCAATCCATATAGCCGTTTATACCGGCATTTAAATCACCTATTATATCATGAGCATATTGATTTGGAAAAGAGTTTGTTGGGTCAAAACTAAAGCAACCTTCAGTATGGAATATTAGTTTATCTGGAAATTTTTCTCTACAAAGTGAGATGTTTTCAAAATGATTTCCAGAATACCAATGAAAAGCTATTCCAGATGCAGCTTTATTTGCTTCGGGATTGCTGAACTCAGCCACTGCTCTATTAAATAGTTTTTCTTTATTGTGGTCATAAACTATTATTTTAGTTGTTATATTATTTTTAACGAATGTTGGATATAAGTAGTTTACCAAAAAGTCTACTTCATCCTCAGGACTGTATAAGCAAGATTCCCAAATTGTTATTGCATTTGGTTCGTTTTGTATTGTTACAAAATCAATATTTATTCCGAGTTCTTTATAACTGTTTATATATTTCACAAAATAATCTGCATAAGTTTGTTTATATTTTTTTGAAAGTTTTCCGCCTAATATACGTATTTTTGTGTTTTTCATAAAGCCTGGAGGACTCCATGGTGATGCTAAGAATCTTAAATTTGGATTTATTTTTAATGCATCTTGTATAAAAGGTATTATGTATTTCTTATCTCTTTCAATATTAAAATCAGAAAGATCATGCTTTTTTGCATAAGTATAACTATTTAATGAAAAGTCGCTACTTGCAATTTGTAATCTACAAAGAGAGTAATTAATTTCTCCAAACATGTCTTGCATAAATTGCTTTTTCTTGTCTTCTGGAAGTAGGCTATAATTATAAGCTGAACTTTCAGTTATACATGCCCCAAATCCTAAAAATTCCTGATATGTAATATCGGGATAAACATTTACAACAAGTCTATCTGTCCATTTTGAGTATTTTTTAGGCTTTATTTTGCTTTTTTGAAAATACATGTTTTTGTTTTTATTTGTTTCGATTTTTGTTATTTGCATAAAGGCTTCAGTCCTTTCTTTTTAGTGTTTTAATTATTATAATACATTTTTAGATTTTTGCAAGTTTTTGAATTTGGGACTGGTAAGATTTTAAATTTTAAATTAGGGACAGATAAATTACTAAATATTTGAATAAATTGTGGAAAACTATTAATAAATGTGATAAAATTTAATCATAAAAAATGAAAGGATGATAAAGTTGGATCAATATATAGATATAGTTTTAAAAATTTTAAATCATAATTTGGTTAAATCAGCAATTGTAATTATTGTTGCATTAATAGTATATAAAATGATTAGTATGATATTATTGAGAAGTGAGAATAAAAAAGGAAAACGTACTGCTGGACAGAAAGATAAGACATATCTCAGATTAATCAGAAATTTTATGAAATACGCTTTTTTCATAATTGTTCTATTAATTATTTTGCAAATTAATGGAATTGATGTAAGTTCTATGATTGCAGGAGTTGGGGTATTAAGTATTATAATAGGTTTTATTGTACAAGATGCATTTAAGGATATTATTAGAGGAATTGATATAATTTCTGATAACTATTTCTCTGTTGGTGATGTAGTGAAATACGGCGAGATAGAGGGAAGAGTATTAATGGTAGGACTAAAAACAACTAAAATAGAAGATATAAAAAATGCAAATATTGTTTCCATAGCAAATAGAAATATTGAACAAATTGAAGTCGTTTCAAAAGATTTATATATAAATATTCCTATGCCATATGATGTTAAGCTTGAAAGCGCTGAAAAAGCAATAAAAGAGATAATAACAAAAATTGCAGAAAATGAAAAAGTAGAAGATTGTACGTATAAGGGTGTTAACAATTTTGGCGATTCAAGTATTGATTACTTAATTGCTGTAAAGGTAAATCCAAAAGAAAAGCTACCTGTTAGAAGAGAAGCTTTAAGAACAATTTTAGTAGTTTTAAGTAAACACAAAATTGAAATTCCATTTCAACAAATTGATATTCATAATAAATAGTGAAAAATCGGGTAATTTTATTACCCGATTTTTTAAATACTTGAAAAATTTTTAAATTTATGTTATTATATAGTTTGGTATAAATTGTCAAGACAATTTACAAAATCAATATAGGCAGTTGTATTGATATATCCAGTAAATAATTTTAAGGAGGAGTTATATGTTACTTATTAAAGGTATCCGGAGATACGGATGTAAGGGGAATATTGAAATAGCAGATGGGATTCAGGTGTTTGGCGAAGAAAATGGTGGAGGCTTATCTACATCATTTGGTATACAGGTTTCTGTTAATGCAGAAGACAATGTTGACTTAGATGATTTTTCAATAAAGGTTGGAGAATTTTGTAGACGCATTGAAAGGGTTAGTACAGCTACAATATCTGATGGTGGTGATTCAATTCAAATGTCATTAAAAAAAGATGATGATCAGACATTTGATGGATTTTTAGTTTTTGCTAAAGCACCGGCTATGGAGAGTAATTATCAGGAAGAAATCAATTCACAGTTTAGAATTTTAACATCGTCTAAGACGTGGCACTTAAGCCTTGTTAATCAGGTGGTTGCAATTCTTAATGAGGGGGATTGGATAGAACTTGCTGGTAAGAGAGTATCCGTTAAAGATCAAAACTTAGTTATTGAGTAATAAGAAACATGTAAAAACCTCATTGCATTTGCAATGAGGTTTTTTTTATGTTATAATTTATAGTGTAATAAAAATCCAGGCTAAAAGCCTGTTATAAAAGTTGTATTAGTATAGGTCAGTCAATGTACTAGTATAAATCTATAGATAATTATTATTTGAAAGGAAGAAATTTGATGGTAGAATTACCGCTTAAACGTTTTTCTAATAATGATATTTCTACTAAGTATTGTTGCAGATTAACGTCTGATTCTGAATTTGATGATAAGATTATTAGACAAATTGCAACAGCTAAGAAATGCACTAAAATATGTAAATACAAAATTTGCGCAGAGCATTTAATAAAGTATGAAATTAGATTTGGAAAGACTGAAGACAAAAATGCATTTATTGAAGAAATAAGAAGCTGGATAATTCGCGAAAAACTTAAAAAAAAATATGCGTAAAAAAATGAGGCGTTCTGAGAATTCAAGAGCGCCTTTTTCATGTATGAATAAAATTGCGAAAGCACTGAAAAATAGAGCAGTTTTGGCTTTGAAAATCTGAAAAAGATTGAAACATGTCGAATTATGAAAGAAAAAGTAAAAAAAATATTGAAAAAATATTGAAAATAGTATAGACAAAATACATAAAAAATTTGTATAATGTATTTATAAAATAACTATAGAGAAGAGGTTATGAGTGTGGGAACAAATGAAAATGAAAAAATTATAAAAGAAAATAATAGTAATTTAGATAAAAACGTTGAAAATTCAGTTGATTTAGAAAAGACACAAAGAATTGATATGCAAGCAACACAAAGAATTGATTTTCTTGGCGAGCTTAAAAAAAATACTGAACAAACAATTTTACAGGCATTAAAAAACAAACAAGGTGATATTGCGCCTAATATTCAAGAGTCTAGTTCTGAGGAATCTGCAGAACTTATTGCACAAGCGGAAAAATCTTCTCAAATTATTAATTCTAACGATGTGCAAGAAAATCCAACTATAATAGAAGAACAAAAAAATGAAGAAAAAATAGAAGAAAAAGAAATAGGCGAAGAAAATGTAGCTGAAGAAGAATTACAAGAAGAAATACAAGAAGAAAACATTGTACAAGAAAAAAATGAAAACACTCAAACCGAAGAAATTAAAGAAGTAGATGAAAGCGAAGTTATAAAAAAGAAAGAAAAACAACATGCTCAAGATAAAAAAGACTATAGACTTGAAAGAATGTTATTTGAAAGAATAAATAAAATGCAAGGGAAAATAAAAGAATCTCTTGAATTAATAAAAAAATTCGAAAGAATAAATGCCAAAGAGGAAAATTTACCTAATATAGTCACAACATTACATGATAAATTGACACAAGAGGTTATTAAACAGTTTAGAACAGTTGGAATCGAATTTAATATGAAATCATACTTAGTTCAAGCTGTCGTTTCAGATTTGTTAGGAAAATTTGAAGAAGGTATTACAGAGTTTAGAGATTGTTCTGAAAACTTAAATTTCGTAAGAGAAGTTCAAGACGATTTCGAATCAAGAGTTGAACTTGCCCCAACAAGCAAGGTTAAAAACTTTTTTGCACGTATAAGAGGAATTTTCAAGCCTGAAAGAAAGCAAGAAAGACTTGAAGAACTTGAAAGAGAAAGACAAGAAAAGAAATTAGAAGAAGCAAATATTCATTTAATTAAATATAAATTTATTAATAGCGAATTAGAAAGATATACAATTAAAAAGAATATTGTTAACAGTTTAACAAGAGAAATACTACATGG
>CAMUZC010000122.1 GCA_947165105.1 uncultured Lachnospiraceae bacterium
TAAATATAAAAATTAATAAATTATAAAATTAAATAAATTTAAATTATTTTTTTTTTAATAATTAATTTATTAAATAATTTTAAGTTTAACTCTTATTAAATAATATTTTAAAGAATTTAATTCCTTCTTCTAGTAGAAGTAGTCAAAGAACGAGGCCTATAAGTTCTAGGAGTATATACATTTTGTGTTTGAATATAACTATTTCTGACTCCAGTTGAACCATTTCTTAAAGGTGAGAAGAATCTTTGAGAAGTAAAGGAGGCATTTGAAGCTCTTATTGGATTTAAAGGTGAACCGAATTGAACTGTACTATTCTCTTTTCTATATATTGGTACAGCATGTTCTTCTATTTCGTTATCAATTTCAGTATTAGAACTATATGGTAAATTATTGACATTAAGATTATTATAATTATATGACTTTGATGAATATTTATTTTGAGGTTGAAGTTGGATTTTTGGAGAAACTTGGGAAACATTAGATAATATTGAATTCATGTTATATTGGCCACTCATTCTCATTTGTCCAGAAGAATTTTTTGATACATATACAACCTTTTTAACAGGAACAATTACCTTTTTAGGAACTGGAACAATAACTTTTTTTACTTTTGGTACAAAAACTTTTGTTTTTTTAACATATTTTAATTTTTTAACAGGAACATATTCTACTTCTTCAACTGGAACAATTTCTGTTTCTGTTCTCATTTTATTTGGCATATTAATATTTTGTTGTGTTGAAAAAGTAGAATATGGTAATTGAGAATTAATACTCTGAGTTAATTGATTATGTTGAAATATTTCTGGATTATGACTTTGAGATGAATAAGGTTCAATGTTAGATGTGGTAATTTGATTTTGTGGTAAAGGCATTGAATAAGGCTGTGGCATATAAATACTTTGATTCTGAATTCCTAAAGGAGTAGCATTAGTGGTAACGGTTGTAGATGGATTAATTTGATAAGAAGAAGAAGTACTAAGAAGAGGAAGTGGAGCCGGAGGAGGTATATATATGCTTTGGTTCTGTGATTTTAATGGAAATATATTATTAGAAATATTTGTAGTTATATTTCCAGTCATAGTATAAGGTTTAGTTTGGGTTGTAGGCAAAGGAGGCATATAAATATTTTGAGTTTGGCTCCCATATGGTATTAAAGTATTTTTATTTTGTGTTTCAGGAATAATAGTAGTTGGAGGTAATTGTGTGATTTGAGTTTGTGGTAAATTGTTTGAGAATGAAGCAGAATGAGATGAATATATTTGATTAGTTTGATTTTGTGTCGGATAAAAACTTGATGCTAATGATATATTATCTATTGGAGTTCTAGGAGTTAAATATAAAGGTTGACTTTTTATTTCAATTTGGGGAATATTTGTATTTGCTGAAGTAATTTGGTTATTTACCATAGAAAATGGAGTTGAAGTCTGAACAGTCTGAGCTTGTGAAGTTAAATATGTAGTTTGAGGAATAGTTTGTTTATTTTCTTGTGTTATTGGTATTGAATAAGAATTCGATAATAATTGTTGATTTTGTATTTGATATTGTAAAGGAGATATGATGTTTGTAGAAATTGGTTCAATAGTAGTAGAAGTTATAGGTTGTGGAGTAGTAGTTATTGGAAATGTTTGCTGTAAATTGAAATTTGAGGAACTAGTTTCTGTAATAGGAAATTGAGTTGAAACTGTTGGAATAGGCTCTGTTCCATATTTATTTAAATTATTAATTAATGATGATACTTGATCTGAAGAAATAGTTTCAATATTTGTTTTTGTTATAGGGAATGAAGAATTAACAGTTGGAATAGGTTCTTCTCCATATGTGGTTAAATTATTAATTGATAATTCAGGTAAATTTAAAGGAGTTGTTTGATAATTCGTTTCAGGTACATGTAATGGAGTATTATCCTTTGAAATAGATTCAATTCCATAAGTTACTAAATCATTAATGTTTGGTTTAGTTAAATCTGAAGAAATAGTTTCAATATTTGTTTCTGTTATAGGTTCTGCTCCATAATTTACCAAATTATTGATTTCCAATTCAGGCAAGTTTGAAGAAATAGTTTCTATTTTAGTTTCAGTTATAGGTAATTGAGTATTAATTGATGAAGTATATTCTGTTCCATAATTTACTAATTCATTAATTGATAATCCAGGTAAATCTGAAGAAATAGTTTCTGTAACAGGTAATGGACTACTAGCATTTGGAATAGTTTCAGTGAAATTTGTTGGTTCAATTTGTGCGGTGTTAGTAGAAATAGTATTAGTTGTCGTTTTGATAACAGGTAAAGGAGCTTTAACATTTTGAATTTCTGTTGTTAAATATTCTGTTAAATTATTTGTTTCCAATGGAATTATATCATTTTGAACATTACTTATTTGAGTTTTGGTAACTGATAATGGAATATTTGTATTTGAAATTTGTGTTTCATTATATGAAAAATCTTTGGTTTCCAATGGGGGCAAATTAGCTAAAATCTGATCAATATTTACACTTCCAATTGACTGTGTATTAACTGCTGGAGTTTTATCATCCATATATTCTATTAAACCATTTTCTTCTAAAGGAGGTAAATCTTTTAAATGATAATTATTGGTAATTTCCGTTTCTGGTAGTTGGGTCTCAACTGTTGTTGTTTGTTGTGTAGTATATTCTCCTAAATCTTTAGTTTCTAAAGGAACATTTTCTGTGACAATCCTAGTTTCCGTTATAGGGATAGAACTTTGATCAATTGCAAATGATGGGGATTTAAATTGATTTTGGGTTAAATTAATATTTTGAACTTCATTATTTACCTCATCAAAATTTGTGGAAATCGTTTCAACTGGTGTTTCTATTGGTTGAGCTTCTAAAGGAATTATATCTTGATTTTGGGTTAAATTAATATTTTCAACTTCATTATTTACCTCATCAAAATTTGTGGAAATCGTTTCAACTGGTGTTTCTATTGGTTGAGCTTCTAAAGGAATTATATCTTGATTTTGGGTTAAATTAATATTTTCAACTTCATTATTTACCTCATCAAAATTTGTGGAAATCGTTTCAACTGGTGTTTCTATTGGTTGAGCTTCTAAAGGAATTATATCGGTGGTTGTTGTCACTGGAATTTCTTTCATTGGTATTGTTGTAGTGGGTAATTTGATTGCTGAAGAAATTTTCTCTAAATTTAAATTTTGGTTTTCTGTTCCTAATTCAAAAACATTAGTAGTAGTTGTTTGAGTTATAGGTATTGGAGTATTAATTGTTGTTTCTTTTTGTGGAGTTTCGACATTATTATTTTGAATTTCTACTGAAGTAATATTTGTCGAAATAGGGGCTTCAAATTTAGTAATTTGTGGTTCATTTTTATTGTTTTGTTCTATAAGTTTATAGATATCATCATATTGATTTGAGTTACTATTTAAATTCATATATTCGTTAAAGTTTACATTTGATTCAAAAGTATTGACTAAATTATTCCCTATATTTAAATTATCTGTTTGAGTAGAACTATCTTTTGTTAGTTTTTTTTCTGCAAAATTAGGGGTAGTTTGTAAAAATTCCGTGTTAATATTTGTTTCTACATTTTGAAATGATTCCAATCCAGATATAACAGAAGCTGTTGGTTGAATTTTATTTGTAGTTAATTCTTCTTGATACATAGGAGTATGAGTGGTTGAAATTATTTGAGTTTGAACATTTGTAGGAGGTTGGACTATATTTGTTATTTCATTTTGGATTTTGGTAGATTTACCTATTATTTCTTCTTTAAAATCATTCTGAAAATATTTTTCATGGTCAGAGAAATTCTCCTTCAATGGAATATTTAGTTGAACAGAAGAAACAGGTTCATTATTTTTGGATTTAACTTTAGTTGATGGATATTCAGAAATATTAAAATTTGCTGAATTGGCCGAAATTTGTTCTAAATTTTGATTTGTTTGAATATTTTTTCCTTCAAATTCAGATAATATTTCATCTGTTTGAGTAATATTTTTTATATCTACATTTGTTGTTTCAGTAAAATCACCAATGTTGGTTTGAAAATTAAATTCAACATTATTATTATTCAAATTAGAATCCATATCGAATGTTATATTTGCTAAGTCATTGTCAGTTATAAATTCATTTTTACCAGAATCAATAGGAGAATTATTATCATCTTTCTTTTCTACTACTACTAATTCTCCATTATTAATATTACCCATATTCTCCACTGTATTAAATCCTTCTAATGATGTTGTTTTAAGAGAATCTTGATTAATATTAATATCATTTACATTAGTAGTTGATTCGGCATTTATATTTTGGACATTTTCTATAGCTTCTAATTTTTTTACATTAACATTAGGTCCATTTTCCTGATTGACTTGAATATTTTCATATGAAAATGGCTCAAAAGATGCAGTGTTAGCAAGAGGATCATTTAGTTTTAAAGAATTAACAAATGCCTCTTTTTTGGAATTAATATAATTTAAAATTTTAACTTTAGCAAATTTTTCTTTTTTTTTAATATTTCCATTTGAGTCAATAAAATATTCACTTTTTACTAAATCTGGATTTACCAAAGAATTTTGTTCATTGAGATTAAGATTTATTTTTTGTTCTTCCATTTCTAATATAAAATAAAATGCATAATAT
>CAMUZC010000123.1 GCA_947165105.1 uncultured Lachnospiraceae bacterium
TTATTATTACACATTAAAAAATGAAAAATCAAATATCAATAAATTCTTTTAATGATAAAGAAGAAGACTTATTAGGGAAACAAACCCTTAATAATATAAATATTGTGAAAAGTAAATATGAATATAGAGTTTCTTCTTATGATCCAATGTGTGAAGATCATGCACAAATAGAAAGAATCATTCCAGTTACATATAGTTGCTTTAAAATATTTCTATTTATTCTATTCAGTATTTTAACAGGTTCTATATTTATATTTTTTGTTATTTGGTTTCCAAATTTAAAATTTGTTTTCATATATTCAATTGTCCCCATAGATCAAGCCAAAAAAGTGGCTATTTGGGGGACTGATGGAGAATTATATTTTATACCACTACAAAAACCAAGTTTACCTGACCTTGAGAAAAAGAATTCATTTTTATATAATCATTATGATGTAAATATTCCTAGAGGAGCCCAATACATTACTATGTTTATATTCAAATTATTCCCATATGTTTTTGATCCTTTAGAAATGAATTTCATTCCATTAAAAATAAGACTAGATACAACAAATGAAAATATAATATTAGAATGTACTCAAGGACTAGATGAAGATGAATATAAGCATCAAAGATTAATATATGGTGTATGTGATTTAGATATAAAAGTTAAATCATTTATCCGTTTATTAGCTGAAGAATTCACTGACCCATTTTATTTGTTTCAAGTATTTTCAGTTATTTTATGGATGACAAATCAATATGAATTATATGCTTCTATAATTATTTTCACAACTTTAGTTTCTTTATTTGTTGGAGCTTGGGAAACAAGAAAAAATTTACTAAATATTCAAGTAATGGCAAGATATTCCTGTCCTGTTAATGTCCTGAGAAAAGAGCCAAATTCAGATAAGGCTACTTTTATCCAAAAATCAAGTACAGAATTAGTTCCTGGGGATATTTTTGAATTACAAGATGAAGGTTTGGCTATGCCTTGTGATTGTTTATTAATCCAAGGAACTGTAATAATTAATGAAGCAATGTTAACTGGTGAATCAACACCTATAATTAAATCTCAAATACCACAAATAAAAGATCATTTCAATTATGATGCTGATAAAAAATATTTCCTTTTTGCTGGAACTAGGATCATTCAAAAACGTTCAAGAGAAAAAAAGAAGCTATTAGGATTGGTAACAGAAACAGGATTTAATACAATCAAAGGAAATTTAATTAGAAGTATTTTATATCCTAAAAAGATGGATGAACAATTTGAAAAAGATTCTTATAAATATATTGCTATGATGTCAATTTTATGTATAATAGGATTTGGTATATCTATTCCATTTTTGGTAAAAACGCAAGAATGGACAGATATTTTAAAAAAATCTTTAGATTTAATAACTACAGCTGTACCACCTTCCCTCCCCGCTTGCCTAGGAATTGGTATTTCTTATTCGATAGCCAGATTAAAAAAGCAAAAAATAATGTGTATTGCTAGAGATAGAGTAAATATGGCTGGAAAAGTAAATATTTTATGCTTTGATAAAACTGGAACTTTAACAGAGGATCATTTAGATATTTATGGATATCGTTCTGTGAAAATGAAAAAAAATTCTCAAGATTTCCAATTTAATCCTTTTATAAAAGATGCATATGAAAATTCATCAGATGCCTATAATTATTATAAACAAAGAAGAGGAAAAGAAAAGCAACATAAAGATAAAAATAAGGATTTAAATTTATTTTTTGTAGAATGTTTAGCTACTTGTCATTGTGCTACTTATGTCAATGACAATATTATTGGAGATCCAGTAGATGTAAAAATGTTTGAAAGTTCTGGTTGGACATTACACGAAAACTCAGCTGAGCAAGAAGAAAAAACATCCCATAATATGATTTCTACTTTTGTACGTCCAGGACAAGAAGAAGATCTTCAAACAAAAATTCAAAAAATAAAAGAAAAGCAATTAGGTCCTAATGAGATAGATGAAATTGATAGAGTAATGGAAGATCATTATGAATTAGGTATTGTGAGAAGATTTGATTTTGTTCCTAAACTTCAAAGAATGAGTGTTATAACAAAAAATGTAAATGAAAATTATTATAAAGTATTTTGTAAAGGTTCTCCAGAAAAATTAAGAGAATTATGCTTACCTGAAACTATTCCAGATACTTTTAATGATACTTTGAACAAATATGCCATTAAAGGATTTCGTGTATTGGCTATGGCTTTTAAGACTATAAAAATGAGTTATATACAAAGTCAGCAAATTACAAGAGAAAAAGCAGAAAGTAAAATGATATTTTTGGGATTACTTATAGTCCAAAATAAATTAAAAAATGAAACCAAACCAACTTTAAATCTTTTGGAAAGTGCTGGATTAAAAATGGTAATGGCAACTGGAGATAATATATTAACAGCAATATCAGTCAGTAAGGAATGTGAATTAATTAAAAAAAATTCAATTGTTTATTCTTGTGAAATTGAAGGTAATAAATTAGTATGGAATGCAATTGAAAATTTTGATGAAGAAAATGATCCTGGAGAATTTGTAATAGAAGCTAAAAAAGAAGGAGATCAAAATAATATTGTTTTTATGGATTCTGGAAAAGAAATTAATAATCAAAAGAAGAATGATTTATTTGAAAAAGGAAATAATGATATAAATACAAATTCAAATAATATAATAAGTGATTTTGATATTAATCTTAATGTAGATGAAAATAAATTACGTTCTAGTGATTTAAATATTTATAAATCTCAAAATGAATCCACTTATAAAAGTAATATTTTTACAAATGTATTAGATACAAATTCGAAACAACCAGAAATTAGAAAATCGGTTGTAGATTATGGAAATCAAAAACGAATTTCAATTGCTTCTGGGTTAGATTATGATGGAAGTAGTTTTATTGATAATTTCCCTCCGGATAGATATAGTATTTTATATAGTAGACGTCCATCTGTATTGGTAAATGTACCAATTTTGCCTACTGGAGGAAAAGAGCAAATAAATCCTGATATTCCATCTGGAGACGACTCTGCCCTTATGGGATTGGAAATAAAGGAATATCCATTCCAAAATGTACAAGAAGATTATGTAATTGCTATGACTGGCAAAACATTCGAAACATTATGTGCTTTAAGAGATAGATTCATTGCTACACAAAATGAAAATTTAAGAATATATAATGATGTATTTAAAATAATTCTTCTACATGGAAGAGTATTCGCACGTATGGCTCCCGAACATAAAGCACTTTTAGTAGATGGATTTAAAAAAGAAAAATTAGCAGTTTTAATGTGTGGAGATGGTGCTAATGATTGTATGGCATTACGAACAGCTAATATTGGAGTTTCACTCTCTGAAGAAGAAGCTTCTATTGCTGCTCCTTTTACTTCCAAAAATCAAAATATAAGTTGTTTGGTTCCTTTATTAAAAGAAGGAAAATCATCTTTAGTTACTTCAATACAAACATTTAAATATATGATGATGTATTCTTTAGTACAATTTATTTGTGTTACTTTATTATTAGTTTTACAATCTTATTTATCAGAAAATCAATTTTTATCTGTTGATATTTTTATAATTATTCCTTTGGCATTTTTCATCCCAGCAACTGGTCCTTATAAACAATTGACAAAACATCACCCCACTGATTCTTTAATTAGTTATCCTGTTATTACTTCAATTTTGTCTCAAACTGTTATTGCTTTTTGCTTCCAAATAGGAGCTCATTATTTAGTCTCTACTAAATTAGATAATTATGAAAATATTTGCGATCCTGATGATGAAGGTACTGATATACTTGCTTGTCCAGATAATACAGCTATTTTCTTGATTTCTAATATGCAGTATTTAATAACTGCTTTTGCCTTTAGTATTTCTAAACCTTTTAAAAGTCCTATATATACTAATTATTATTTAACATTTTTCATGATTTTTGCTTTTGGTTATTCTTGTCTTATTATTTTATGGCCTCATAAATTTATATCCAAACTTTTGCAAATGTATAATTTTGACAATCCGGAAGATTCATTTTTTGATGATAGAAGAGAAGAAATAGAAGATAAGGAAACATATTATCAATATAAAGATACTCAAATAAAATATTATATCCAAGGATTAGCTATACTTAATTTTATTATTTCATATGTATTTGAAAAACTTATTGTTCCTGCAACTACAGCTCTTTGGAATGCAAGAAAAATAAGAGAATTAAAAGAATTAAAGCAAAAAGAAAGTGAAAATGCCTTATCTATGCAACAATTATTCCAAATTAGTGAATAAAAAAGTAAAAGATATAAATTTTAAATTTAGAAATACTATATATCTAATAATTAGTTAATAATAATGAAAATAATATTATTTTAGTTAGTGAATAAAATATATTTAAGGGAATATAAATTTAATATATATTATATAAAACAAAAAACAAATTTTTTTAAATTTTTTTAATTTTAATAATTAAAAATAATTTTAATATAATTCAAAGTTTTATAATATTGGGGATGGGGATTGGGGATTGGGGATTGGGGATTGGGGATTGGGGATT
>CAMUZC010000124.1 GCA_947165105.1 uncultured Lachnospiraceae bacterium
GTAAATATTATTTTTTAAATAATTAAATTATTAAAAATTATTCTAAATAATTAAATATACTTATTAGAATAAATGTTTCAATTATTAATTTTTATAAAATTACTTTTACAACCAAACAACTTTTAAAAAATATAATTTTCAAAAATTCAATCCAAAAAATATTTCTTTATTGTTCAGAATATTTATATAAGTTAGCATATTTTTTACCAAGAGCAAGAAGTTCTTCATGAGTTCCTTTTTCAACTAATTTTCCATTTTCCATAACAAGAATAACATCAGAATTTTGTATAGTACTTAATCTATGAGCAACTGCAACAGAAGTTCTTCCTTTTTGTAAAACATCAATACTAGCTTGAACTCCTTTCTCACTCTCTTTATCAAGAGCCGAAGTAGCTTCATCTAATAATAAAATAATAGGATCTTTTAAAAATGCTCTAGCAATAGCTAACCTTTGTTTTTCCCCACCTGAAACAGGGTCTTCTTTTGTTCCCATTTGTTTTTTATCAAAGAATTTCTCTATAACCGCTGCTTTAGCAGCTGATAAAACTTCTTCTCTGGAAGCATCTAATCTTCCATATAAAATATTTTCATATACACTTCTTTTAAATAAAACTGGTTCTTGACTTACCAGACCTATCTTTTTTCTTAATAAATATAAATTATAATCTTTAACATTTATATCATCAATTAATACTTCTCCAAATCCATCTTCAACATCATAAAATCTTTCTATCAATTGAATAATAGTACTCTTTCCACATCCAGAATAACCTACTAATCCAGCAGATTGTCCTGGCTCTATTACAAAACTAACATTTTTTAACACATCAATATCTGGCTTTGTAGGATAAGCAAAAGTTACATTTCTAAATTCTATTTTTCCTCTCAAATTTTCTGGTACAATTTTTCCTTCATTGTCTCTTAAAAATGGAGGTATTAAAGATTGGGTTCTCATAGTTTTAAATACTGAAATAAAAGCCCTTTTAGCTTTTGGATAATCTGAAACACCATTTAACCCAACACTAATTCCTGTAATCATCATCATTAAAGTTGAAGCAGTGAACATAAAATCATCGAAATTTAAACTAAATTTTAAAATAAATTCTTTTGCCGCATAAAATACAGTTGCATTACAACAGTATGTGGCAAAGGCTCCCAAACCCAAGAAAAATCCTTTCCATATACTATCAGTTACATAATCTGATGATTCAGAAAGTAAAAGACCTAAATACATATCCACTGCAGGTTTTTGGAAATTAAATGAAAAAATAGTTTTAGTATTAATAACTGATTCTGAAAGCATTGACCCAGCTTCTATATCAGTTCTATTATCTTTTTTTCTAGTTGCAGTTCTTACAGAATCTTTTGCTATAATTACGGCACCAACAATAAAAGGAATAAAGCATATAGAGATTAAAGTTAATCTATAATCATAAATAAACCCAATTATTAAACCACATATAGTACAACCAGTTGTTTGAACAACATCACCAACTAAAGTTAAAATAATTGAATTTAATTGAGTAGTATCAATACTTAATTTAGTCAATAATGCACCTGGGGCATTGTCATCGATATCAAAATAGGCAACATGTAAACTAAGATATTTTTCCACAATTTCTTTACGCATATTACATGTAATAACACTTCCTATTGTTTCTAGTTTCCATAACTTGATAAAAACAAAAAATCCATTCACAAATGCAATAACAAGAAAAACAAAACACCAAATAAGAGATTTATGCCAAACAAGATGATAATGGCCTGATGCAATAAGTACAAAAGCTCTTGATAACACATATCCAGTTAAAGGTGTGACTGCTCCTGCAAATAAAGAACCAACAATTCCTCCTACAACATCACATTTATTATTTCTTAATAATCTAAACATTTCACCATGACTTACACCCTCCTTTTCAACTATTTCATCATGTTGCCTTTGGACATCTTCATAATTAACTCTTGATGTATGTTGTGAAAGCAATTGAAAAGATCCACTTTGTTTCATTTTTAAATTATTTTTTTCTTCCTCATCTTGTCCTACTTGAGATTTTACTAGACCATAATAATATCCTTGTTTTTCTAATAACTCTTCATGAGTTCCAGATTCTAAAACTTGTCCATCTCTTATAGCATATATTAAATCTGCATTTTTAATGGTACTTAAACGATGTGCTATAATTACTGTGGTGACATTTCTTTCTGAAATATGATCTAAAGCTCTTTGAACTTCTTTTTCTGATTTATTATCTAAAGCTGATGTCGCCTCATCTAAAATTAATATTTTAGGCTCACATAAAATAGCACGGGCTATGGCAATTCTTTGTTTTTGACCACCAGATAATTTACTTCCTTTAATACCTACAATATAATTAAGACCATCATTTTTATTATTTACAAATTCAGAAGCATAAGATTCTTCAATAGCATTTTGAACTAAAGTTTCTGGATCTCCTAACTCTCTAACATATTCATCTCTTCCAAATATAACATTATCTCTAATAGGTCTATTAAATAAAACAGGTTCTTGTTGAACATATCCTATCATATTTCTTAGATAAGGTAAATTATATCTTTTGATATCTATTCCATCTATTAATACTTCTCCTGAAGTTGTTTCGTATAATCTTTCAATTAGATTAACAGTTGTACTTTTTCCACATCCAGATTCACCAACTAAAGCAACTTTTTTACCTGGTTCTATAACTATATTTAAATTATTTAAAATCATTCTTTTATTCGGGTCTGAAGGATAACTAAAACATACATTTTTAAATTCAATTCTACCTTGCATTTGGTCTCTTGGAGGCATTTCAATACTCTGGCTGAAATCCATTTGAGGCTCTCTTTCATATAAAGTAAAATAGTCGGAAGAAGCAATAGCTGATTCCTGAATAATTTTAATATTAGGGGCAGTTATTCCTATTGATAAGATAGCAATTAGTGTACAAAAGACAACTGTTACAGTATCTCCTAAAGTGAAAGGGCTGCTTGAATTATCATTCCACACTTCATCTCCGATTAATTTTCTTGCATAAACAATAGCAACAAAAAATGTTAAATAAATAAAGAATAATATTCCGCCTATACTTAAACCTAATCTATATGCTTTTTGTCTATCGAAATAATGTACTAAATCTATCATTTTATTAAATCTATGTATTTCAAATTCAAAATTAGAAAAAGAAGCTATTGTTTTAATATTATACAACATTTCTTCTGCAGCTCCCCCTGCTTTTTCATATGTTTTCCTTGAGCCTATCATAGGTTTTCTTAAAGTACATACTAAAAATAATACACAAGAAAAAATAGTTGGACTTAAGGCAAGCATAACCAAAGTTAAAAGCCAAGATTTATAAAAAGCTATAATCAATCCAACAATAACCTGAGAAATAGCATGCAATGTAATTCCAAATTTTTCACCTACACCTAAAGTAATTTGTTCAAATTGAGCTTGAACTTTTGTACTAAATTCATAAGCATTATTTGCATCAAACCATCCTTGTTCTTGTCTTAAAATAACAGCGAAGTATTTTTCTTTTAAATGATGCATTTGTCTCATACCTGTATAACACCATAAAAATTTTTCAAAACCAAAAGCAAAAAACATAGCAGCTCCTATAATTAATAATTTTTTGACTAAATCATCAACATTATCATCAAATTTATTGAACATATCCTTAGCTTTATAATATATTATTCTATAAGACCAATATCTATCTTCATTTCCCCCAGCAAAAGCCATTATTTCTTCATCGTTTTTGCATTTCATTAATTGTTCTAATAAATCCATTTGATTTCCATCAACATTAACTGAACTAAAATCATTTGCCATATCACCAAAGAGGTAGCACATTAAAGGAGCAGCAACACCTGCACCTAATGCAGCAATTGTTCCTAAAATCATAAGAAGTATTTCATATGATTCTGATAAATGGCAATATAATTTAAAAGGTGATACTTGCTTTTCATCAAAAAGTAAATTAGATTTTTGTTTAACTTCTTCACTAAATGATTCTTCATCTTCATCATAATATCCTTTATTGTCTACTATAAGAGGCTTATTTGAAGATGTCAAATTTTGTTCTTTTGTATAGTCTGCATTTTGTTCTTGAGTAAAATTATTTTGAATTGGAATCTCATATTGATTTGGATTAAATCCATTTATATTATTTTTATCTATATAATTGTCATTTTGAACGCTCATTTTTATTTATTAATCTTTTTTATTCAATTATTTATAAAATATATTTTTATTATTTTTTAATTGATGTAATAACGAAGGTAATTTATTATAATATAAATAATAATTATTTTGTTTTGACGTTTAAAATAAATATTAATGCAATTTTTTTTTAAAACAATAAAACTTTAAC
>CAMUZC010000125.1 GCA_947165105.1 uncultured Lachnospiraceae bacterium
TTTTATATTATTAAAAATCCATACTATCTAAATATACAGTGCTATTCTTCAACCTCTTCAAACTGTGAATTATATAATTCAGCATAAAATCCATTTTTCTCTAGTAACTCATCATGAGTTCCTTGCTCAACAATATCTCCATTATTCATAACCAAAATTAAATCCGCATTTCTAATAGTTGATAATCTATGAGCAATAATAAAGCTTGTTCTGCCCTTCATAAGCTCATCCATTGCAGATTGAATTTGAATTTCAGTTCTTGTATCAATTGAACTTGTGGCTTCATCTAAAATCAAAATTTTAGGATCTGCTAAAATAACACGAGCTATTGTTAATAACTGTTTTTGTCCCTGTGAAATATTACTTGTTTCTTCATTTATTTCCATATTATATGCATTTGGCAATGTTTTAATAAAATGATGAACATGTGCTGCTTTTGCAGCTTCTATTACTTCAGAATCTGATGCATCTTGCTTACTGTATCTAATGTTATCTTTAATAGTTCCATTAAATAACCATGTATCCTGTAAAACCATTCCAAATAACTTTCTTATTTCTCCTCTATCAAATCCGCTTATATCGTGACCATCTATTAAAATTTTTCCTGAATTCAAGTCATAGAAACGCATTAGTAGTTTAACAATTGTGGTTTTTCCCGCACCTGTTGGTCCTACAATTGCAATCTTTTGACCTTCTTTTATATCTGCATTAAAATCATTAATAATTATTTTATCATCATTATATCCAAAATGAACATGATCAAATTTTACATTTCCTTTTAAGCTATCAATTGATGTTGTATCAGTAATCATTCTAACTTCTTCATCTTCATCTAAGAATTCAAAAATTCTTTCAGCTGATGCTACCATTGATTGAATCATACTAGAAACTTGTGCAATTTGATTTATTGGCTGTGTAAATTGTCTATTATATTGAATGAATGATTGTATATTACCAACCGTAATTTTTCCTTTTATGCTTAAATATCCACCTAATATAGCTATTGCAACATAACCAATGTTTCCAACAAAATTCATTATTGGATGCATAAGTCCAGATAAGAACTGTGATTTCCATGCTGATGTATATAATTCATCATTTGATTTTTTGAAATCTTTTATAGCTTTTTCTTCACCATTAAACACTTTTACAATACTATATCCACCAAATGTTTCCTCAATGTTCCCATTAACATGACCTAAATACTCTTGTTGTTTTGCAAAATATTTTTGTGACTTTCCTACAATTTTTCCAACTGCAAAAATTGATAAAGGTAATATTAATAATGATACTAAAGTCATTGGAATATTCATTGTAAACATCATAATTATAATACCAATTAATGTACATACAGATGTTATTATTTGAGTAATACTTTGATTTAAATTCATTCCTAATGTATCAATATCATTTGTAATAACTGATAAAACCTCACCATTAGTCTTTTTATCAAAATAATTCATTGGTAATCTATTTAATTTTTTAGCCAAATCATCACGTAATTTATATGTAAGTTTTTGAGAGATTTGTGTCATAATTATACCTTGAATTGCTCCAAAAGCAGCACTTATAATGTAAAGCACTAATAATGTAATAAGTATATTACCAATCTTACCAAAATTAATTCCATCTCCACCCGAAATTTTACTTACAATTCCAGTAAACATTTCTGTTGTAGCATTACCTAAGATTTTAGGTCCAACTATTGAAAAAACAGTACTTGCAATAGCAAAAATAACAACTATTGTTAAAGCAATTCTATATCTTGCTAAATACTTACTAACCAAAGTTTTTAATGTTCCTTTAAAATCCTTGGCTTTTTCAACTGAACCCATTCTACCCGGTCCATGTCCTCCTCTCATTGGAGGTCTTCTTCTATTCTCTGCCATCTTCTAATTCCTCCTTTGAAAGTTGAGATAAAGCAATTTGCCTATAAACCTCATTGTTTTTCATTAACTCATCATGAGTTCCTTTGCCAACAATTTTTCCTTCATCTAAAACTATAATCTGATTTGCATCCATAATTGTACTAATTCTTTGAGCAACAATAATTACAGTCTTATCTTGTGTAACTTCTTCCAATGCAGTACGTAATTTTAAGTCTGTTTTGAAATCTAAAGCTGAAAAACTATCATCAAATACAAATATTTCTGGATTTTTTGCAATAGCTCTTGCAATAGATAAACGCTGTTTTTGTCCTCCGGAAACATTATTTCCACCTTGCGAAATTTCAGAATTATATGTATTAGATTTAGCTGATATGAATTCCTCTGCTTGAGCAATTTGAGCTGCTTTAATCATATTCTCATCAGACATATTTTCATCACTATATTTAATATTTGACTCGATTGTTCCAGAAAATAATATTCCTTTTTGTGGAACAAAACCAATTACATCTCTTAAATCTTTTTGAGAGACATCTTTTATATTAACACCATCTACCAAAATCTCTCCCTCAGTTACATCATAGAATCTTGGTAATAAATTAACAACTGTTGACTTGCCACTTCCTGTACTTCCTATAATTGCTGTTACTTCTCCCGGTTTTGCGACAAAATCAATATCTGATAAAACTTCTGAATCTGCATCAGGATATCTAAATGATACTTTTCTAAATTCTACCAATCCTTTTTTGCTTTTATCTAATGTTTTTAAATTTTTAGCATCTTTTACCAAGTTTTCTGTTTCTAAAACTTCGTTTATACGTTTAGCAGAAACAGATGCACGTGGTAATATAATTGATAAAATTGATATAAATAAGAATGATATTACAACTTGCATTGAATATTGCATAAATGTCATAACAGTACCAACTTGCATTACTCCTTTATCAACATTTTGTGCACCATTCCAAATTATTAATAAACTCATTCCGTTCATAATAAACATCAATGCAGGCATCATAAAGCTCATAGTTCTGTTAATAAAAATATTAGTTTTGGTTAAATCTGTATTTGCAACATCAAATTTATTTTCTTCATACTTTTCTTTATTAAACGCCCTAATTACTGGTATTCCTGTTAAGATTTCTCTAGAAACCATGTTTAGTTTATCAATTAAATCTTGTAATTTTTTAAACTTAGGCATTGCTAAACCAAACAAACCTCCAATTACAACTATTATTACTGCAATTGCTGTACCAATAATCCAAGACATAGAATTTTCACTTTGATTTAACACTTTCAAAAACGCTCCAATGCCTACAATTGGCGCATAAATAACAGTTCTAAATAACATAGGAACCATATTTTGAATTTGTTGAACATCATTTGTATTTCTTGTGATTAATGATGAACTTCCAAACTTTCTATACTCACTGCTTGAAAAACTTAAAACTTTTTTATATACTTTCTCTCTAACATTTTTTCCAAGCTCTGCAGCAACTTTTGCAGACAACAATGTAATTAAAATTGCCGCTATCATGCTAAGTGCTGCCACTCCAAGCATTCTTAAACCAGCCATAAAGATATACTTATTTTGCATATCATCTAAATTAACACCAAGGGTTTGATACTCTTTTTGAACTGATGCTATTGCAGCTTGCTTAATTATGCTATCTGGTATTTCAGAATACTTTAAACCAGTTTGTTGTCCTCCCATTTTGCTAGCATACTCTTTGTTTTCAAGAATTTCAGTAAACATCAGAGCCTTTCCCATTTCAAGATTAAGCTTATCCCTTTTCTCACTATCCATCTTTTTAATAACATAAGTTTCTTGTTTATCGATATTTGGATATTTTTTTAAATATTGATTATACTCCTTATCTGAAAAACTATCTTTAGAAAAAACTTGATAATTTTCCAATAAAAATTCATCCTCCTCTGTTACTAACAAAACCTTGTCCATTGTAGCTTTTGTAATAGCATCAGGAGAAGAGTTTTCAATACCTTTTTGTTGAATTCCAACATTAACAATTTTAGAAGTAAAATCTGGCAAATTCAAATCAGCCATAGCTTGAGCGCATAAAAGCACAAAAATTATAACAATAGCCCACCAAGATTTCTTCAAATTGTTTTTTAATATTTTAAGCATTTTGCTATTTCCTCCTCTATTTTTCACTTTATTACAATATTCTAATTTTACCACAATGTGCCATTTCCTTCAACACTTTTTAGCTAATTCACACACTTTTCACAATTCCAAAATCGCCTTTTCTTTTTTACATGTCACACACTTTCCACAATTTTTTATTTTTTCGCCTAAAACTCCTAACAATTTAATCCAAAATAAGTAGAGTAGCCCGAAGATATGAAATTATGTAAGCTGGGGCGGGGTGCGCATATATAATACTTTAAAAATGTGGCTTAAGTGGGGACCGACTAGCTACAGAGAGT
>CAMUZC010000126.1 GCA_947165105.1 uncultured Lachnospiraceae bacterium
ACTCCTAAGTCATAATTATCTATATTTGTAGCTAATTCATCAGCTAATCTATTAGCTTTTGATAAAATCCACTTATCTTCTTTGCATAATTTTGATAAATCATAGTTTTCATCATAATCTTCTAAATTCATTAATACGAATTTTGATGCATTCCATAGTTTGTTAGCAAAGTTTGCTCCTTGCTCAACTTTTGCTGGAATATATCTAATATCATTTCCAAATGAAATTCCTAAGATTAATGAGAATCTTAACGCGTCTGCACCATATTCAGCTATAACATCTAATGGATCAACACCATTACCAAGTGTCTTACTCATTTTTCTACCTTGGTCATCTCTAACCATTCCATGAATTATAATGTCTGAGAATGGCTTTTTACCTAGATATTCTAATCCAGAGAAAATCATTCTTGAAATCCATAGTGAAATAATTTCATATCCTGTAACTATTGTATTTGTTGGATAGAATGTTTTTAAATCCTCTGTTTCTTCTGGCCAACCTAATGTTGAGAATGGCCATAAAGCTGAACTGAACCATGTATCTAATGTATCTGGATCTGCTGTAAATTCTGTACATCCACATTCATCACATACTTCTGGAATTGTTCTTGATACATGGATTTTTCCACAGTTATTACAATAATATGCTGGTATTCTGTGTCCCCAATATAATTGTCTTGAAATACACCAATCTTGTAGATTTTCCATCCAGTTGAAATATGTTTTATCATATTTATTTGGAATAAATCTTATATCTCCGCTTCTAACAGCTTCAATTGCTGGTTTTGCAAGTTCTCCCATTTTAACAAACCATTGGTCTGATATTGTTGGCTCAATTGTTGTTTTACATCTTTCACATTTTGCAACATTATGTGTATAATCTTCAATTTTAACCATATATCCTTGGTCTTCTAGCATTTTTACTATAATTGGTCTTGCATCGTAAGCATTCATTCCAGCTACTTCTGGAAGTAAATCATTCATTACTAAATTACTATCGAAAACCTCAACGAATTCTAAGTTATTTTTTAATCCTGCTTGATAATCATTTGGATCATGGCATGGTGTTAATTTAACGCAACCTGTTCCAAATTCCATATCAACAAATGGATCTGCAATAATTGGAATTTCTTTGTTCATTAATGGTAATATACATGATTTTCCAATTAAATGTTTATATCTATCATCTTTTGGATTAACTGCTACACCCGTATCTCCTAGCATTGTTTCTGGTCTTGTTGTTGCAACAACTAAGTAATCAGCTGTTCCAGGTTCAGCATCTTTTATTGGATATTTAATATGCCAAATGTGTGAAGCTTCTTCTTTATATTCAACCTCGGCATCTGATATTGATGTTTTACAATTTGGACACCAGTTAATCATTCTCTTACCTTTGTAAATATATCCTTTTTCATATAATCTAAAGAATACTTCTTCAACAGCATTTGATAAACCTTCATCCATTGTAAAACGGCTTCTTGACCAGTCACAAGAACATCCCATTTTACGTTGTTGTTTTTGAATTGTTCCACCGTACTCATGTGTCCATTCCCATGCTTTCTCTAGGAATTGTTCCCTTGTTAAATCAGATTTCTTAATACCTTTTTCACGTAGGCTTTGAACGACTTTCATTTCTGTTGAAATTGCGGCATGGTCTGTACCTGGTAGCCATAGTGTATTAAATCCTTGCATTCTTTTATATCTGATTAAAAAGTCTTGTATTGAAGCATCTAATGCATGCCCCATGTGTAGTTTTCCTGTTACATTTGGAGGTGGCATCATTATACAGTAGCTTTCTGCATTCTTATCCATACTTGGTTTAAAATAACCATTTTCCTCCCATTTTTCATATAATTTGTCTTCAAAATCCTTTGGATTATACTTGTCATTTAATTTGTGTTCCATTTTTTATTCCTCCCTTTTATTAATCATTCCATTCAAATGAATTTACCATTTTTAAAGCAACTTCATCAACTTTATTTTCATCGTCTTTGTTAAATATTGTTTCATGTATTAAAATATACTCTTTTTCCCCAACAATGTAGTATTGTTTAACAATTGAATCATTACCATTTATAACAAAAGTATATAGTATTTCTCCATTTTCTGTATTAGAACCTGAAGCATTTATTACTGCACCTTTTGAAACTTGTCTGGCTAATTGAGCATATATAGCATTTTTAAATTCCATATGTTCTTCTTTTTTATATCTATTTGTTCCTTTATTTATTGAAATATTATTAGGTCTTTTTTCTTCATCTTCTCCATTTTTTACATAGAAAAATTTGCTTTTGCTTGAATGAGTTTTACTTTCCTCCCAGCCGCTGCTTACCGTATATGAACCAAAGTCCTTAGTATAAACAACATCTCCATTTTCCTTTGTAGAATTACTCTCTTTTACCTTTTCATTTGATTTTAAATCACATCCAGAAAGGCAGACTATTAAAACCTGTGTAATGATAATATATATCAAAAATTTACATGTCTTTTTCATATAAAAACCTCCTTTTTTCCGAAATAGAATTTCTATATCATTGAACACCTCTATAGATTCAAAAAAAGCCCGTCCTATATAAGGACGAGCTTAAAATTCGTGGTACCACCTTAATTAATATGACTTTTATACTCATAATCATATTATCTCCATAAGCCTTTAACGCCGCAACGCGGATATTCTTACTTTAAATTGTTCAGAATATCAACTCCAAAGCTACCTTCAGTACAACTCATTATAAGAAGCTCCCAGCTAACAACTTCTATTCTCTAAATAACTTATTATACCTACTCCTCTTTTTCCTAGTATTTATTATATAGTTAATATATTAACATAATTTAACACCAATTTCAATACCCAAACAAAAAAAACCAAAAATTTCTCAATCTCCATACCTGTAGAGTAGCCAAAATCACAGAAATACGTAATGATAGGTGCGATATATATTACTTTAAAAATGTGGCTTAAGTGGGGACCGACTAGCTACAGAGAGTTATAATTCCCCAGACCACATAAAAAATCATTTTATACTCAAATTTTCCCACAGCCATACAGCAATCGAATCAACTCGCTCAGGAATTATTACTCTCTGTGCGCTGTTGGGAAACATTTTTAAAGTAATATATATCGCACCTATCATTACGTATTTCTATGATTTCGGCGACCCACCTACTAAACAATCACCAAAACTCCACCAATAATCGCAACCACAAACCCCACAATCTTCATCGTCCTAACAGCAGAATTTGTATCGCTCGTACTAAAAAATTTATTAACCAATTTCCTTGCGTCATACACGCAAACAATACCTATTGCAATTACAATCACACCAATCAATTTCAAAACTATATCCATTTCAAACATCCTTTTCAACTGAAATTAAATAATCTGTCCAAAATTGTACAAATTAATTATACCTGCTAGTTTCTTCTCCATCCTCAAAAAATTCCACAGTATATTTACAATCAAATTCCTCATTTGGACGTAGCAACACAATTGAAGTTTTTTCTGTAAAAATTCCGCTACTTTTTATTGAATCTGACATTCCATGCCATGGTTCTATACAAATAAATGGAGCACCTGGTTTAGACCAAACTGCTAAATATGGAAATTCTGAAAAATCCATTCTTAGTACTCTTTTACCTGTAGATTTTCTCATTAATGAAACTTTTGATGATGTCATTCCTTTCATAATTATCGCATCATTATTGAAACTATCCTTATTTAGCATTATTTTTCTCTTATCAACCATAATATTTTTAGCATAATCTGTTCCTATTAAACCATCCACTAAATACAAGAAGTGAATTTTATCTTCATCTTCTTCAAATTCAAGATAATAATCACCATTCTTAAAAGCCTCACTGTCTATTTTAAATGCAGGATGTCCACCCACACAAAATGGCATATTTGTTTTTCCCGTATTTATAACTTTATATATTGTTGTCAATTCATTTTGATATAATCTGTAAGTTGTATATAACTCAAAATCAAAAGGATATCTTGTCAATGTATTTTTGTTACTTTTTAATACATATGAATGAAAATTATCTAGTTTTGTAACTGGCTCAAATTCCATATCTCGTGCAAACCCATGTTGAAACATCTCGTATGTTCGTGCATTTATTATAGTTTGATTTCTCTTTAGTTTACCTACTATAGGGAATAAAACTGGTGAATGTCTTTTCCAATAAACTTTTCCATTTTCATCTAAGCAGTCTTCCCCCTGATGGATTTTTTCAACTCCATTTAATTTGAAGCTTAATAATTCTCCACCATATTTAGAAGTTAAAATTTGAGTATGCATACACTTTGGTCTCCTTTTCCTTTTTTC
>CAMUZC010000127.1 GCA_947165105.1 uncultured Lachnospiraceae bacterium
ATTCAATTAAAAATATAAAAAAATAAATTAATAAAATATTAATATATTAAACAGAAATTATTTAAAATTTATTTTAAAAATTAAATAAAATTATAATATTAATAACTACTAAATTAATGTGTCTTATTATTGATTATATAAATTTAACCCATATCAGAATATTTATGAAGTGTATAATACTTTCTTTTTAAATTCATTAATTCTTGATGAGTTCCTTGTTCGACTAATCTTCCATTTTCTAAAACAAATATCTGATCACAATTTTCGACAGTACTTAATCTATGTGCTATAGAGACAGAAGTTCTATTAGCTGATAATTTATCTAATGATTTCTGTACTTCCAATTCTGAATCCTTATCCAAAGCAGAAGTAGCTTCATCTAAAAGTAAAATAGTTGGATTTTTTAGGAAAGCTCTTGCTATGGCCAATCTTTGTTTTTCTCCACCAGAGACAGGATCTTTTTTGGCTCCAACTCCACCTTTTTGGTCTCCAATAACTTCATTCATTTTATCTGGGGTAAAGAATTTCATAATATTTGCTTCTCTTGCAGCGTTAACACATTCTTCATCAGTTGCATCTAATTTTCCATATCTAACATTTTCTAGAACTGAAACTCTAAATAATGATGGTTCTTGGGAAACTAATCCTATTTTTTTTCTTAATTCATACAAATTATAATCTTTTATATTTATATCATCAATTAAAATTTCTCCTTTTCCTTCTTCAACATCATAAAACCTATTTAATAATTGAATAACAGTACTTTTGCCACTTCCAGAATATCCAACTAAAGCAACTTGTTGTCCAGGCATAATAGTTAGAGAAACATCTTTTAATATGACTGTCTCTGGTCTTGTAGGATAAGCGAAATAGACATGTCTTAATTCGATTTTTCCTTTTATATTCATTGCACTGATTTTATCTTCGTTATCTCTACGGAATGGAGGTATTAAACTTGGAGTATCTAATGTACTATAAATAGATTTAAAGGCTACTTGTGCTTTTCTAAGATTACCTAAATTAGCCATACCATTACTGATTCCTTGTGAGCAGGTTGTAACTACACTCATAGCAATTGCCATATCTTCGGAGTCTAAACTTCCATCTAATATGAATTTTTTTGCAGCAGCATAAACTGCAGCATTTGCTGCAAATGAACAAAAACTTCCTAAACCTATAAAAAATCCACTAATTAAAGCATCTCTTACGAATTGTTGACGAACATATTCTATTGCATCTAAATACATTTTAATTGCAGTTGGTTGGAAATTAAATGAAAATATTGTTTTAGTATTTATAACACATTCTGATAATATTCCTCCTGCTTCAACATTTGCTTTGATACCTTTTTTACTTGAACCTTGCATCATTCCCCTTCTTATAACATTTGCTATAACTATGAATGGAACAAAACAAAAATCTATTAAAGTCAAACGATATTCATAATAACAACCTATAATTAAACCAACAACAAGAACACAACTACATTGTATTGTAGTACCTAAAATTGAATTAACTAATTGATTTAATTCCATTGTATCTATAGACATTTTAGTTAATAAAGCTCCTGGGGAATTCGTAGTTACATCAAAGTAAGAAAGATGAAATTGTAAATATTTTCTCATTATTTTTTTTCTATAAATTCTTGCCAAAGTTAATCCTAAACTCAAAAATTTCCAAAGCATTAAACAATTTCCAATACCTTGAAGGAAAGCAAAAGCTAAAAATATAAAGGCATATTTTAGACCATCATCATATCTTACTGTTTGATATTTTGAATTTAAAGCATTTATAGCCTTTGCCATTATAAATCCATTTACTGGGGATAAACAACCTAAAATACAAGCTCCTAAACATGCTAAAACTAAATCTACCTTATAATCACATAATTCGGCTAATATTAAACAAGGTCTTACTGAAACATCTTTTTCAGATAAAGCTATTTCATTATCTCTTCTTTCAAAATGAACTTCTTCATCAGTATTTCTTCTTTTTATACTTGTTTTTTTTCTTTCAATTTCTTCTATTTTATTTTGAGTCTCAATTTCATCTTGGGCTAATTGTGAACGTACCAAACCTGCATAATAACCCCCTTTATCCAAGAGTTCTCTATGTGTACCTTGTTCTAAAACTTTACCACCTTTTATAGCATATATTAAATCGGCATTTTTAATTGTTGATAATCTATGAGCTATAATAACTGTTGTAACACTTTTTTGTGAGATATTATCTAGTGCTCTTTGTACTTCTTTTTCAGATTTATTATCTAAGGCTGATGTTGCCTCATCAAGAATTAATATTTTTGGTTTAGCTAATATTGCTCTTGCTATTGCAATTCTTTGTTTTTGTCCTCCTGATAATTTACTTCCTTTTATACCTACTACATAATCTAATCCATCTGGTAAATTATTTATAAATTCAGTAGCATAGGCTTCATCACAAGCATTTTGAATTAATTCATCAATATTTCCTAATGAATTTAAATATTCTTCCCTTCCAAAAATAAGATTTTCTCTTATTGATTTGTTGAATAAAACTGGTTCTTGTTGAACATAGCCTATTAATGATCTTAAATACTTTATATCATATCTGTTTATATCTATACCATCAATTAAAAGTTGACCACCTGTTATATCATATAATCTTTCTATAAGATTAACGGTTGTAGATTTACCACATCCAGATTCACCAACCAAAGCGACTTTCTGTCCAGGTTCAAATACTAAATCAATTCCATTAAGAATTAATCTCTGATTAGGATCTGAAGGATAATAGAAATTAACCCCATTAAATAATATTCTTCCATGAATATCAGATATAGGAGGTCTTTCAATAGAATTTGATAAATCCATTGCTGGTTTTCTATCATATAAATTGAAATAATCAGATGCTGCAGAGCAAGATTCTTGAATAGTTTTGATATTAGGTGCAATCATTCCAATTCCTGCAATACCCATTAAAGTACAAAATGCTGCAGAAATAACATCTCCTCCTGTAAAATCTCTTCCTTTATTAGAATTATAATCTTTTTTAATTAATGTTCTTCCATAAATAAAAGCTATAAAAATACATAAATTCAAAAAGAAAATAATAAATCCAACTGAAAAACCTAATTTACAAGTATTTATTAAATCAATTCTCCAAACAACTTCTACTTTTTCATAAAATCTTTTTAATTCATATTCAAAGTTAGCAAATGAAGCAACAGTTTTAATATTATAAAGCATTTCTTCTGCAATACCTCCAGCTGTTTCCCAAGTTTTTCTTGCCAACATAATACCTTTTCTCATTGCCATCATTAAAAACATAGAAAAGAAAATAATAAGAGGTGCAACACATAACATAACTAAAGTTAGTTTCCATGAAGCCATAAAAGCAAAAATAAATCCTATAATACATTGTGCAACCATTGTCAATACCATACCAACTTTGTCACCTATACCTTGCTCAACTTGTTCTAATTGAGCTTGTACTTTTGTAGCAAATTCAAATGCATTATTTGAATCGAACCATCCTTGCTCTTGAGCTAAAATAGTAGTAAAATATTTCCTTTTCAAATTATAAACACATCTATTACCTACTAAAGACCAAAATGTAACACTCATAAAATTGCATACAAATGAAATTGAACCATATATAAGTTGTTTTTTTATTTGATCATTCATTGTTTTTTTAACGATAGATTTCATTGCCTCAATATTAGCTGCTGAATCTCTGCTTTCAGAAGTATTACCGACATCAGAATATACATCAGATGTTAGATATGACATAATAGGCATAGAAACTCCTGACCCTATACTACCTATAATTGCTAGAACTAAAAAAAGCCAATCAATAGGTTCACAAAGATGACCATAAATTCTAAATAAGCTAATACTTTGTTGTTCAAACATTAATTTATCTTTCATAATTTGATCTGCATCTCCTTCAGCAAGTAATTCTTGTGCTTCACGTTGAGCTTTCTCTAAATCTACTTGAGAAGTATGTCTTCTCTTCATAACTTGATGATTAAAATCTACTGAGGGAGCTCTCTTAAGATTAATATCTTCTACTTCCATATTAGCATTGGTTTCTTCGACACCTACATAATCATTTTTTTCGTTATCTCCTGCATAATATCCATACATTTTTAATATAAATAATTATTCATAATAAATTTTTTGAATAAAAAAATAACTATAATGTATTTTTTTATTTTAATTAATTTTTATTAATAATAATTATTTTTATAAATATTTCCATGGGGATTGGGGATTGGGGATTGGGGTTTGGGGATTGGGGATTGGGGATTGGGCCCAATCCCCAATCCCCAATCCCCAATCC
>CAMUZC010000128.1 GCA_947165105.1 uncultured Lachnospiraceae bacterium
CCTGCTTAATATCTTTTTCTTTGCAATTATAATAATCAAACAATTAACGCTTAGAAATGAGTGGTGTATGAAATAGTGGCTTAGTTAGACCGTTTTTTAAACTCGTGTCAACAACGCTGTATCAATTTTGCAAATTTTTTTATTCTAATTTACCATTTGTGCGTTTGTCTTTTGGACTTTGTTATGTATAGTTAACTAATCCATCTAGGTAGCCCTAATATCAACTTCTTGTTCATTGAGCCACGATTTCGCTATTGCTTCTTTTCACGCTCCATTACTGGTTTACGCTTTGCAAGTCGCTATCGAGTTGGCGACAACTACCTCTCTTGGGACTTTCACCCTAGACATATAACATATAGCATGCCCGACATACATTAAAAAGAGATACGATTTTTCGTATCTCAATATATAAAATCAATCTTAATAATTTCTTTTTCTATTAATAATCACAAGTAAACCAGCACCTATTATTATAGATGATAAAATGCTTATTGTTATAACTAAAACTAAATTTGGACTCTTAGCTTTACTTAAAGTAAGATTATTTGAAGTTTTTCCATCCGAATATTTAATAGATATAGTATGATCACCTTCATCTAATTTATTCATGTAATCATCTTTAATATGAATAACCATTTCAGGCTCTTCATCAATTTGATTATTATAATCTTCTATTTCATATTCATCTTCTGCTAATGGATTTCCATCGATGAAAATATCTGAAAATTTTGAAACAGGTCCATTTGATTTAATGCTTACTTTTTCATTGTTATTTTCATATTTTAAATCTTCTGATTCAATTTTATATTCTTCATCATCATCTTCTATATAATCAAATTGTTCTTGCTTACTATCGTTTTTAGTTTTTATATTTCTATAAAAATTAGAAGAATAGATTACAGAAGAAATATTTGTAGCTCCACCAGCATGATCTACATAATCCATTGCTATAATACCAAAGAATCTTTCTTTAGCATCCTTTTTATATGTTTCTTGAATATAAGCTACAATTTGTGGATTGATAGATTCAGCATAGCCTAGAGGAGAACCAAAAGGATCAACCTTTGCAATATTATTGGCTGAAGCGTAGTTTAGCATAAAAGCATCAAATCCATTTTCTTTTGCCATATCACTAAATTTTTGAGCACTATCCAATCCATTTTTAACCCAAATCCATTTTTCTTCCCAATTAGCCCAGCTAATCTTATCGTATTTATTATCCTTATAAATTGAATAGCATCTTTCTTTATTCTCTAATACACAGCCAAATGTCTTATTTGTCTCATCACCATAAGAGCCACTTCCAGCATTTTGGAATGCAAAATTCACTTTTTTTCCTTCCTTTTCGATTAAATAATTTGCATTTGAACCGATTCCATCTAATAATGTGATACCTTTAATTGCCTCATTATACACAGTTGTAGTTTTATAACCTAAATAAATATAATCTCCACCAGCTTTTTCATTTAAATTATTATCAATTAGGGTATATCCCTCACTAGTGAGCTTAGATTTAATTGATTCAACATTTGCTCCACCAAATAGCTTTAAATCTTTTATAAATGTGGCATTTGAATTGTTAACATTTTTTTCAAAATGTAAATATATTTGATCTCCACCAGCACCTTTATTTAAATCTAATGCATTTAAAGACCCATCTTTTTTATTATTAAATGATATCGCTGTTAAAGCTTTTGAATCTATTTCATCTTTAGTATAATATAAGCTTATTTTAGATCCCTTAGTATTACTATTTAAATCTCCTAAAACCTCTTTAAAATGAGCATCTCCATCAAATGGAGTTCTATCATAATTAAGTCCAGACATTACAATTTTTAAAGGATTTTGATTATACCAATAATTATTTGTATTAAAATCACTTAAAACAACGATTTTACCCCTACATTCACCTAATGTTGGAATCTTATTTCCAATATAAATTTGTGGGTAATTTGGATTGTTTTCTATAGCCTGCTTCATAAAAAATTCATATGCATATCTTTCAGCTAAAGCATTATTACTACCATCATCTGTAGATAAATCTAAAATCACAGTTTCTGTTTTATTCTTATCTAAAAATGACTTAATCCAACCCATAAGTATATCATTAGATAATATTTTGTATGCATTAGTATTAATTTCTGTTTCCTCTGATTTTGCCTGACATGTATATCCACCATGAACAAGTTTTAAATGGTCACTTGCAAATTTTATATCTCCATCCTTAGTTTTATCTAAGGTTGATTCTTTAAGTCCGTATCTAATATCAAAATATCTAACTCCATGCTCTAAAAGTCCTTCTTCTATAACATTCTTATTAGATTTGAGTATTTGTTTATTGTACCATACCTGAGTGCCAATATGATATTCCTGACATGATGTGAATTTAGAAAAAGGGAATACTGCTGATGTATGAGCAGTTCCTGCATCATGAGCTCCTGGTATTGTAATATCTGTTAATTTTACATCATCATCGATAAATTCCATCCATGAATTAGGATCTACTTCACTAATCATAGTATTACCTTCGTTGTTAATTTTATTTACATGAAGAAATATATCATCACCACCAGCCCTTTTATTTAAATCCATATCACTTACAGCGCCATTTTTTGTATTATTAACTCTAATATTTCTTAATGCCATTTTGTATTTATCTTCTTCTTTGGTATAAAACAAATGCAAATCAGCACCACCGGCATTACTATTTAAATCTCCTTTTATTCCTTTAAAATGAGAATCTCCATCATATGGACAAATATTATAAGTTCTATTATTAATCTTTACGGTATCAACCATATATTTTTTACCATCAAGAACTACTATATCTTTGATTGCCTCTTTATAATCAGTAGTTGTTTTATAGCCTAAATATATATAATCTCCACCTGTATTTTTATTTAAATCATATTCAATTACTTCATAGCCTTCTTTTCTTAATAAATCCTTACAAGGATTACCATCACTTTTTCCTACGAGCTTAATATCTTTTATATATGTTGGATTTTTAACCTTAACCATTTCTATATTTTGATAAGGAGCTTTTGTTATATGAATATAACACGAATTTAATGCATTTTTATTATTCTTATATTGTGTAATATCTATACCGTCTAAAGAAAAATAAGCATAATTATTGATTGTGATTTCACTAAGTGCAGACATATTATAATCTTGAGGGCTAATTGATGATTGCTTTGTATAATATAAATATATTGGATTCTTATCATTTGAACCATTATTTATATTACCCTTTGACTTAGTAAAGCCTCCATCACCTAATACAGGACACAATTCAAATATTCTATTATCATAATCTAATACATCTTCTGGAAGAGCATTTTTATCATTAGGTACATATAGATGTAAATCCTGTATCGCATCACTATAGCTAGTAGTTGTTTTATAACCTATATATACGATATTTTGATTTTTTGTACTATATGAATCAAAGCTCTTTTCTACCATATAATAGCCTTTTTGCTTTAGCATATTTCTCGCATCATCAATTTTTTTATTACTATCTAGTCCAACTAATAATATGTCAGAAATATATTTTTGTATTCCTAATGATGATTGCATAGTACCATCTATAAATGCCTTTTCGTCGGCATATTCAACAAAGCTTTCACTTCTTTTCGCAAGCTTAATTTGGATAGCCTCTGCTCGATAGCCATATCCAACAGTACCGGCTGATTCTCCGTTTTTAGCCCATCCTAGCCAACCAATATTTTTTGAATATATCTTATAATAAATATCATATTCTTTAGCTAAATCATCTGTTAGCTTAATTTGGATAGCTTCAAATGCAGTATTTTTTCCTACAGTACCGCTTTCTTTATCATCCGATTTAAATTCTTTTTCCCAACCAAGGTTTGAAATGTGAGTTTTATATGAAACACCACCATTCGAAGCACCTTCAATTTTTATTTTAATAGCTTCTATTGCTTTAGATTCATTTATGCTTCCTGCAAGCTCGCCATCCTTTACATAATTCTTCCAACCAACAGTTGATTGATGAACTGAATATGAAACAGACACATCACTAGCATGAGCTTCAACAAAAAATGAAGATATAACCAAAATCAATGTCACAAATAAAAATAAAAACGAGATTTTGCGTTTCATATATTCCTCCATATATTATCCCTTTAGGATTTATACAACATAATTCTATCACACTAGATGGGACAAACATGTGACATATAGGATATAATAAATCATCCAAGTGTAATACAACTTGATTTAAAAAAATATGATTGTCAACAAATATGCAGAGCACGTATAGCTTTTTTTGCATCCATAAAATACTAAA
>CAMUZC010000129.1 GCA_947165105.1 uncultured Lachnospiraceae bacterium
AATGGTTTTTGATATATTCAAATTCAGCAGTATAATCAAAGAAATAATCTTTTGTTAAATTATTATTTATGATTATTGAATAATCACCAGTCTCTAAAACTTTATTTAATATTTGAAATTGTGCAACAACATTCACCATATTAAACTATTCTTCTCCTTTCGCTAAAGCTAAATTACGTTTATCAGTTCCGAATAATTCAATATTTTCACTTAAATTACAAATTCTACTACATAAACGACTTCCTAAAGATACAATAGCTTCCTTAGGTGTTAAATTAGATGTGTATATATTTGACTTACCATAAGAAATTCTATTATCAATTAAATTTAATAAATAATTTGCTTCAAAATCTGTACTAGGTTTTGCTGCAATATCATCCCAAACAACTAAATCTGCTTCTAGAATGTTCTTTTTAATAAAATCTATATATTCATTTGGTTCATCAAAACTAGCTTTTAATTCGATTAAAAACTTTGGTACACTAATAAACATTGCACGACATTTAGTATCAGATTTTAACCAAATCTTATTAAAGAAAGACTGAATTAATCTTATAGACCAGCTTGTTTTTCCATTACCAGATATTTTAGAATATAAATATAATGAACGTCCGTCACTAATGAAATCTAAAATATTATCTGAAATACTTGCTAAACGTCTATAAGCATCTAAATCTTTTCTATCTAATGGACTATCTCCAATAAGAGTTAATTCAATATGATTCTTTTGTCGTTCTGTTAATAACGAATAGTCATAAAGAACATCTGTCTTAAATTTTCTAAGACAGAATTCTTTATCACAATCTTTGTGACTACAGTTATTATATAAATAACACTTCACAACAATACCTCCTAAATTAATTTAGTCCAGTACTTCCAAATCCACCGTCGCCTCTTGAAGACTTTTCAGTAAAGAACTCATCTGGAGTTAATCCAGAATAAACCTTTGCTCCATTACCAATCTTTACTTCAACCATTTGCATGATTTTTTCATCACACTTAACTGTTTGATAATCATTTGAAGTATTGATTACATGATAATGAATTATTCCTTGATAAGAATAATCAATAATACAAGCTCCAACAACTAATTTCTTCTTAGTTGCAATACCAGATTTGTTAAAATCAATTAAAGCTGAGTCACTTGGAATCTTCATATATAATCCAGATGGGATTAATAAATCAGAATGTGGTGCAATTTTAATTTCACCAGTGATTAAAGAAAAATAAGAAGTATTATTTAGTACAGCCTTATGTTCATCTAAAGATAAACTTGGATTTTTCTCAAATAACTTCGCTCTAAATTCCTCAGTATTTGCAGGAATAAAGCCATCTATACCAGCATTAGCTGGAAATTCGAACTTAGGTTCCTTAACTTGATATTCATTTGTTAATAAAAATTCTACCATATTAAATCCTTTCATATTTTATTTTAATATACATTAAATAATACAATAAAAAAACTGCTACTTAAGAAAATAGCAGTAATTTTTATATTTAATTATTAAAATTGATCTAGATAACCTTTACTTAAATCTTTTTCAAATTCATAATCAGTATCGTCTAAATCTTCATTAATTAAATCATCAAAAATAAAATCATAATTAGGTTTTTTACCTAGCTCTTCTAGGAATTTAGAACGATAGAACATTTTAATCGAATCTATAATATCTTGAGCAGTATAACCATTCCAAGCTTTATAGACTTTACTTTGTTCTGTTTGAGTACATACTTGGACTTCTTGTGATTTATTTAAAACCTGTTCTAACCAATGCTCTAAAATACTATATTGAGTGGTTGTTAAATTATTATTAGGAAGCACACAGTAAGGAAGAAGTCAAGAATCTCTACCACCACGACGTCTAATACGAACACAATTTATTGCATCCATAAACTGACTTCCATCACCATAATCTAATTCATTAAGTTTTTGTCCGTCTTTTAAATTAATATAACCAGCTTTAATTAAATATTTATCTATATCTGCATGATTTTGTGTTTTAATTATAGTACCGTCCGGCATTATAAAAAAGCCACCAGTAGTAATATCTCCATCATAACTATACCAAGTTTTAATTTTATTAATACACTCATCTTGATTTGCTAAAGCTTTAGATATATCTAATTTATTTCAATATTCTTCTGTTAAATCTTCTAAATCAGTATTTTTAGACATATCTTCTTCAGTTTTATCTTTATATTTAAGGTCATAAACATCAGATACTTTATACATTCCTAAAAGGTCTGTATCTTTAACTTCATCTGGATTTTTTAATTCAAATTTTAGAATTGATCTATAAATATTTTCTTTTTCGGCCTCAGCGACTTGTTCAATTTGATTAATTTTTTGTTTTATATCTAAGTCAGGACATTCGAAAAAATTTTTCCAAGAATAGCCAGTTCCATTTTCATTCTGTAATGCACATCTTCAAACTAAAGTAAATGGATTACTCTTACTATCTTTTAATATAAATCCTAAAGCAACAATTACGTCATTTTTTAAGTTAGTTTTACTACTTAATGCACGTAAATGCATTGGTAATTTAGTTGCTTTGAAGTCGGCTTTATTTCCAACCATCTTAATTTCAACCCATAATCTTCTCGTTTCATTTTTTGTTGTATCTGTATCAACAAAAACTAGATCTGGAACACCATAAGTTTTTGTATTTCCAAAAGTTGTATGAGTATTGTTTTCTGAATTATTATCTAAGTTTGAATCAGAATTTGGGTTTGCTAATTGAAGATAAACAGCATCTCCATAAAAACATTTTCCTAAAGAACTTAATTTAGTTTCAAAAGCATTTAATAATTTCGATTCGACAATATAAGCGTTATATAAAAATTGAAAACGTTTTCACCATTCCATATTATTAAATGGAGGTCTGTTTGGAATTGTTTGAGCAAGTATTTTTATCTTTTTTGCTATTTCTTCAGGAACTTGCATTAAATCATGTCCTGATTTTGTTCGAGAAGCTTGATTTTCATTTGATCCAGTCCATGCAAATTCACCCTTTTTAAAAATAGCTTCAAATGCATTAAAAACGTCTTCATATCTTAGTAACTGATCATCTAAAAAATCACTTGTATTTTCTTCTTGTTCTACAAATTTCATAATAGTATCTCGCTATCTATAAAATATAATATGTATATAATTTAGCAAAATAAAAAAGAGGCATTAAGCCTCTTTTATATGTTCATCGAAGAACTTATGACAGTAAGTACAAGTCTCACCACATACATAATCATCACAATTATGACCTGTTTCCATAAAGAAATCAATAAAACCATCTAATTTCTTATTGTCAATATAGAATAATGGATCATGTTCAGCCTCGGTTTTACCATCAGTGATTGACTCAAGTGGCTTCCATAATTCAATTAAATTACCTTCAAAGTTCTCAGTAATATATGCTCTTGCAATCTTAGTAATATATTCGGTTGTTCCAGTTCTACCAGTAAGCTTAAAGTGATTAATTCCAATTGCATGGTATTTCTTAATATCTTCTGGTCTAATCCAACGAGAACGAATCCAAGTTACAATATCCTTAGATCTAGATTGAGTACAGAACTTCATTGGATATTCATCTAATAACATAGCATCTTCTCTAGTATGGTTAGTTGCATGACACATATAACAAGAATCTCTATAAATACAATGAGTTGTATAACCATTACCAGCCACAGCACAGAATTCATTTGCCATTAATTCGAATAAAATACCATTCTTATTACAATAATCAGCTGCTGCCTTTAAGAACTTGAAATTTCTATTCTTATTTAAATTACAACAAATCTTATTTACTCTATATACATCATGATAATACTTAATCTGAGTAACAGTATCTACGTGAGCAATAGTAGATAATTCAATCTCAATATTTGAATGAGCTTTATTTCTAATAATCTCAAGCATAATTGGATTTGCAACAGTAATTCTATATACTCCAATATTCTCTAACCAATGAACAAAATCAATAATCTCTTGTTCATGATATGCAATTTGAACTTTAGAACCATATGGATAAATTGAGTTCATAGTATAATTGAAATTAATACCATTTTCTTTTGCTTTCTTAACAAATGCTTCAAAATATTCAGCTGAAATATCTTGAACTCTAAACTCAGGTCTTGCAGTTAAAGCTGCATGAGCTCTATCACTACCATAAACCTCTGTGATTTGTACTTCTGGATTAATCTTATTTAATTCAATAATTTCATCTAATAACTTCAT
>CAMUZC010000130.1 GCA_947165105.1 uncultured Lachnospiraceae bacterium
AATAAGATTTAATAATTAATTATTTCAATTATATTTAAAATATTTATTTCTTTAATAAATTACAAAATATAAAATTATAAGAAAAAAATGATTTCAATTGAGCAATCTAATAATAATAACAATAATAATAAAGAGCAAGATAAAACCCAAGATGTAGAAAAAATGGAAAAAATAAATGAAATACAAAGAGAAGAGCAAGAAATAAAAGCTCATTCAAGTGGAATGTATGGCCTTGATATAATTGAAATAGAAAAATTAATGGGTAGCTATAAAGAAAGAGGATCAAATTATCTTGATCTAGAAAAAATTAGAGAATTAGGTGGTCCAGAAGGTATTATGTCAAAATTAAAAACGGACCCAAAAAATGGTATATCTTCAATTGAAAATAGAGAAAATGATTTTGGGTCAAATAGAGTTTTTATTGAACCAGTTCCACCTTTTTGTTCTTATGTTTGTGAAGCTTTAGAAGATTTAATGGTAAGAATTTTAATAGTAGCTGCTATTGTTCAAATTATCTTAGGAGTTACTTTAGGTGAAGACCCTTCTAAAGATTGGATTGATGGACTATCTATAATTATAGCTGTTCTTGTTGTTACTTTAGTTGGTTCTATTACAAATTATCAAAAAGAAAACAAATTTCATGAATTAAATACTGTTCAAAATGAAGGGACCACATATAAAGTTATTCGTAATGGAGTACCACAAGAAATGAAAAATGATGATATTTTAGTAGGGGATTTAATTAATATCATGGTAGGTGACATTATGCCAAGTGATATAATCCTTATTGAAGGAAACGGAATAAAAATGGATGAAAGTAGTTTAACTGGAGAAAGTGATTCATTAAGAAAAGAATCATATGAAAAATGCGTTCTCTTAAAAAATGATAATAATAGTTCAAAAGTTCCTTCACCACTAATGTTAAGTGGGACAAATTGTGTAGAAGGAACAGGATACGGAATTGTATTAGCTGTCGGGGATCATTCTCAAAAAGGTATTATAAGAAGAACAGTAGATAATGCACAAGAAAATAGTCAAACACCTTTAGAAAAAAAATTAGAAGTTATAGCCGAAAACATAGGATGGTTTGGTATGGCAGCTGGTATAATTACTTTAGTTGCTTTAACTATCAGATTTATTATTCATTATATAAAAAGTGATAAAGAATATCAAAAAGAATCAGCTATAAAAGATATACTTAATTCTTATCTAACGAATTATTCTTTCGATAAAAATAATGATAATATCAAAAGAAAAGCAGGAGAACATTTAACAAATCCAAAAAGTGAAATTTCAGCAAATGTATTAAATATTATTATGTTATGTGTCTCAATCATAGTTGTAGCTATTCCTGAAGGATTACCTTTAGCCGTAACATTATCTTTAGCTTTTTCAATTAAAAAATTAATGGATTTTAAAAATTTAGTAAGAAAAATGCATGCATGTGAAACAATGGGTGGTGCTAATTATATTTGTACAGATAAAACAGGAACTTTGACAAAAAATGAAATGAATGTATTCAGAGTTTTAACTGCAAAAGCTCAAATTGAATTAAAAGAAACATTGGAAGATAATGGGGGTAAAGCATTAGATAAAAATAATAAAAATGATTTAAAAATAAGAGAAAGCCGTGAAGTATATTTTGGAAACACTAATTTTTGGAATCAATTACGTATAGCCATAGCATTAAATGTAGATGGTCAAATTAAAGAATTGGAATCACCAGATTTAAACGGAGATACTGAATTTTGTGAAACAAAAAATAAAACGGATAAAGCTTTTATTGACTTTTTATATAGATTTAGAGCTTCGATAAGTGAAGAAAGAACAAAATATACTTCTAATAAAAAATTTTATAAACAAATTCCGTTTGATTCAAAACGTAAAAGAATGACAACTTTTATAAAACATGATTTATCTGAAACCGGATATAGATTATATACAAAAGGGGGAGCAGAAAAAGTCAATGTTTATTGTAAAAATTATTTAGATCCAGAAACGGGTGTTGTAAAACCTTTAGGAGATACTGAAAGATATTTTATATCAGATAGTGTACAACAATTTAATAAACAAATGTTAAGATCTTTATATGTATGTTATAAAGATATCTCAGAGCAAGAATTTGATAATGCTGAAAGATATAAAAATTCTGATGGAAAAGCTTTAGATCAATATGATTTAACATTTATAGCATGTGTGGGTATTAGAGATTCATTAAGAAATGGAGTAAAAGAGGCTGTGGCTAAATGCCATTCAGCGGGGGTAAATGTAATTATGGTTACAGGAGATAATATAATTACCGCTTCCGCCATAGCTAAAGATTGCGGAATTTTGGGAAAAGAAGTAAATTTAGATAATTTACAACCAGGTGATATTGAACAGGAACCAGAATTAACCGAAAATCCAGAAAGAAGAGATGCTCATATACAAAGTATATTAGAAACTAAACCAAAGGCTTTAACAGGAAATAGTTTTTATACCGCTATAGGGGGATTAATTTGTAGTACATGTGGAAAAGATTCAAATTTATGTAAATGTCCAAAAACAGAGGCCGAAGCTGAACAAATTGCAACTAGAACAGGAAAACCCAAAGCAGATATTAAAAATGATACAATTAAAGATAAAGTAAAATTCCAAGAATTAACAAAAAATTTAAAAGTTATGGCAAGAAGTCAACCCTTACATAAATATGCTTTGGTTTTAGGTTTAAGAGAATTAGATAAAATAGTCGCTGTTACGGGAGATGGAACCAATGATGCTCCAGCCTTATCTAAAAGTGATGTAGGATTTGCCATGTTTGATGGGACTGATATTGCCAAAGAGGCCAGTGATATAGTTATTTTAGATAATAATTTTTCTTCATTAGTTATAGCAATTATTTATGGAAGAAATATATATGATAATATCAGAAAATTTTTACAATTCCAATTAACTGTCAATTTTTGCGCTTGTCTTTTAGTTTTTATATGTGCTTGTATAGGGAATGAAACACCTTTAACTACTATACAGATGCTATGGATAAATTTAATTATGGATTCTTTGGGAAGTTTAGCACTTGCAACAGAGCCTCCATATGAAGAATTATTACACAGAGAACCAACAAGAAAAGAAGAATCTATTATTAATGGAAAAATGTGGAAACATATAGGATTTCAAAGTGTGGTCGAATTGGTTTTATTAATTTTATTATATTTATATGCTCCCCATTTTATTAAAGAAGATGATGTAGTAAGATTAGCTGAAAATAAAATAATAGCTAAATGTTATGATAAATTCCCTGGTAAAAATGCAGAGTATATAATTTATGGAACCAGTCCAAATTGGAGCAATGATAATAAAAAAAGTTCAAAAGCAACTGCTAATTTTTGTGGCTATTATTATGAAAAAAATGATTTAAGTACAGCTTATGAAGAATATGTGAGAGTTAATGCGGGTACCACGCATATGGCTATAGTTTTTAATGTTTTTGTTATTTATACTTTATTTAATCAATTTAATTGTAGAGTAATTGATGATTCATTGAATATTTTTGTAAGGATGGGTAGCAATTTATTTTTCCCAATAATAACATTATGTGAATTAGCTTTACAAGTTCTTTTAATCGAATTTGGTAGAGATGCCTTTAAATGCACAGAAAGAGGGCTAACTCTTATGCAATGGCTTATAGTCATGGGATTTTCCGCAATAACATTTGTTTTAAGTTTTATTATTAAATTTATACCAATAGATGTTATAATTCAAAATATTTTAGATAAACCATCTGATAACAAAGTTGCAAATTATGATGATTTGATAAAGGAGGCCAAAACTAAGGAAGATAAAAGTTATAATGAAAAGCATGGAGTATCCGTTAATGTGCCGAGAAATCTAGAAGATTTGAAGGGATCAAAAATATTACAAGGAAGTATTATTATTAAATCTATGAGAAGAAATTCGAGTTATAATATTGGTGGAAGAAGTATGAGACAAAAGAAACCTTCTATTCATGTTTCTAATGAATAAATCGATTCTATTCGATTATTCCTAATCATTATCTAATATCTGAACTGTAATAAAGATAAGATGATTAATTAATAATTTATATGTTATATGTTACTTGAATTATATTTCTTATTTATATATTATTATCTTTTTATTTTATAATAATTATAACATTTTAATCTTTTTGTATATTTAATTATTTAATTTATTAATTAATAATATTTTTTCAAAAGAATTTATTTTATC
>CAMUZC010000131.1 GCA_947165105.1 uncultured Lachnospiraceae bacterium
TTTTTTCTTTTATAACATTCATTCAACTTTCATACTCCTTTTATAAATAAAAAATATGAAGGAGAAAAGATATGAATTACGAAGAAATAATTAAAACTTATGACAAAACAATTAGCAACGTTTGTTATAAATACAACGGCTGCAAAACACCTTATGAAGACAGAAAGCAAGAATGTCTTATCACAATCTTTAACTGTATGCATAAATTTGAAAAGGTTCAAAATATACGTGCTTTCATTAGACAAATCTGTATTAATACCAACAAAAGTATTTTAACAAAAGAACATCTAAACGGGCTTCACATCACGGAATATAAAGAAATTTTGAATAATAGTACAAATGAAATGATTTATATTCCATATGATTCGTGGGTTGATGAATATAGAAAAAGCCGTGCAGAATATTCCAAGAATTACAGGAAAAATGTTATTTATGCAAGTAAAGAAAATCACGATGAATGGATTATTAAAAACAGGAAGTGGCAGCAAGCATACAGACAACGCAATAAAGAATTTATTAATCTAAGAAATAAAATTTATAACTATAAGAAAAGCAAGAATTTCAAACAAGATGTATATGATGAACTTGTTAAACAATATGAAGAAATGAAGGAACAAAGGAAGATTAAAAGAAAGGAAATAAGTGGTAAATTATGAATCTATTATTTGATTATACAAGAAATACCAATCTAATTGTAAATGGTGAAGAAATTACTGAAAATTATGCAGAAAATTTAATTCCAAGATGTTTAAAATCAAAGGAAGTACAAAAGCAAAGAACAAAAGGCAAAGCGGAAGTTTACACGCCTTACTGGATTGTTAATGATATGCTAAATTATATTGATAATTTAAATTATGACCTTGAAAAGCCTTTTTCTATTACAGAAGATAAAAAAGTAATTATAAACGAAGAAAAGATTAAGTTTAAAACTGCTGACTGGTTCAAAGATTATGTTTTGTCTACAAGAATTGAAATAACTTGCGGCGAAGGTGCTTTTCTTATTACCAGATACGATAATTTAAGCGGCGAAAAAATACCTGTTAAAAATCGTATTGGAATCATTGACAGAAAACTTAGATTAATAAGCGAAAACTGTAACGATGAAGAAGAATGGGAACGCCTTGCACTTGAAGCATTAAAAACAACTTATGGTTATGAATATCAAGTTGATAGTCTTGTTTTGTGTCGTAAAAACATTTTTAATGACATATTAGAATTTAAAAAAGAAAAATTTGGCGAAGATACTACTATAAAAAGATTAGATGATTTCTATAATATTATCTGCTGGAATTTCTTTCAAATGGACGGACTAACTTATAAAATACCTGAAACAGATATTGATGTTTTTATAATGGACTGGAATTCTAATGAAAAAATAACATTTAAATCACTTACAACAGCCAATTAAGGCTGTTTTTTTTTATTGCTTTAAAATTTTCTGTTATCGTCTTCCTTTAACTTTCATACTTTAAATATAACAAAAACTATATTTTTTAAAAAGGAAGGTAACTAAATATGAAAAAGATGTATGAAAACAAATTATTAGAAGCAGATTTAAAAGACAACACTATTAGACAATATCTGGACAAAATCCACGCTATAAATTGTATGGGTTACAACATTGATTATGATATTGAAAATAAAAGAACCATAATCAGCAGCGTATCACGTGATGAAATATGTTATGTATCTATTCCAGAAGAATTTATTAAACTTTATTGGCACGAAGATATAGGGAATTGGGCAATACCAACAGAAGAATGGGAAGGAAGGTAACTGAATATGTCAAAATTTAAAACTAAGACAAAATATCATTTAGATTATTTTTATGAAAAAGAACAGAAACCAAAGGTAGAAATTCCAGATATAAAAGTAACAGTTGCAGGTGAACCATATTACGATTTAGAAGAAGCAAAAAGACAGTTTGAAGAAGCAATGAACTATCTTAAAGAACAAAATGAACGTGAACACAAAAGGTTTTTTATAAATTTTCCTGGATATGAAGAAATTTGTTACATTTTTTCTGACAGAAAGAAAGCAAATCAAACAATGTTTGCAATAGACGCACTTCTTAGATTTAAAGAACAACTGAAATATCAAAAGAAAGATTTGGTGACAGAACTTATTGACGAAGGTTATACATTTAAGGAAGTTAATAAAATCAAAAAGAATGTTGATATCTTACTTTATAACGGTCGTGAATATGTAATGCTTTTAAACTTTGATTTTTTGTACAATACTGCAATGGAAATAAGTCATTTTATAGAAAAAGTTGAAGAAGACTTTTGTGAATCAAATATATATCGTCCAGAATATGCTTATACAAAACACATTTACGGATATTAAGGAAGGTGATAGTTATGGAAACTTACAGAGATAATTATAAATTAGGAAGAATGGTTGCTTCTTTAGAAACTGATTCAGAAAACATAGACGTATTAATAAAATATCTTGATTGGTGCTTAATGCATAAAGAATATAGAAGTGAAAATTTTATAATTGGCATACGTTTATTAAATAATGACCTTGTAGAAATTGGTTATATTGCGTCAGACGAAAATCCAATATTTGAAGAAATTGAATTCAATATTTATATAAATGGTCAACTTTATATGATGAAACGATTTGATAAAGCGGGTTTTGAAATTTGTGATGTAGACATTATAAAACTTGACTTAGAGCGAATAATAAAAGAATATCAAGGAAGGTGATTGAAAATGCCAATAAAAACTATTACAAAATATAATAGACGCGAACCTAATTTAAAAGAATTTCACATTGTTTATTATGGTAAATATATCGGTATTATTTACAAATTTTCTGATGAACAGAAGGCTTTACAAACGCAGTATGCAATAGATGTATTACTTAGATTTGAAGAAGAACTTGAAGAACGAAATACAGACCTGGTAACAGAACTTATTGATAACAATTACAATTTTAAAGAAATTAACAAAATCAAAAAGAACGTTGATATTTTACTTAGTGGCGACCGTGAATATGAAAAACTTCAAAATTTTGATTTCTTATATGATTCATATATGGAAATAAAACAGTTTATAGCAAAATTGCTAAGATATTATATGAACCCTGTTACACAAGAATACTTAACGAAATATACATTATTTTAAAGCCCCGCAAGGGCTTTTTTTTTGTGCATTTTTTCTACATAGCAACACACTTAACTTTCATATTGTAAGTAACAGGCGAAAGGAGAGAACGCTATGATTAGAAACAATAATGAAATTCAACAAATTAAGCGAAGTTTACATTTTAGAAATACATCTTTTATTTGGAATCTTTATCACTTCAACAGTACTAAAAACGTTGGAAAATGTAGCAGTGCAGCACAAACTTATTATGAAAACTGCAAAACTTCTGGAAAAAGTCCAAATATAGAAGATTATGAACAGTTTTATTTTACTAACATAATAACGCAGGAAGATTTCAGGGAAAATTCCAAGAAATTCTGCAAAAAATTAAAGGAATCGGGCATATTAATTACATACGAACAAGCGTATTTATATCAGTGGATTCGTGTCATATATGATTCTTTTAATGGGATTGTAAAAAATGAATATGAAATAATTAAAAAACTACAAAATAATGAAAATTATATAGAACATACTGATGAAAACACGGACCGCAGATATTCAATAGACGCTCTCTCATTGAATAACTACGGCTTTTTTATTGGAATTCAAATAAAACCGCTTTCGTTTTTGAATGGATTAAAAGCAGGAAAGGCTGATATCGTCACTGACTTTGTTACTGCTGTTAATAATCAAAACAATTGGTTGAAGCAAGACGGAAACAAAAACGTTATTTGGGTGTTTTACAAAGAAGGAAAAGATTTAGAAATTTATGATTTAGACGAAATGAAAGGAAACTATTATGATTGTACAAATTGACACAAGGGAAAAAGAAAAAGCAATTGAAAAAATCCAGAAAACTTTTGAAGAAAAAGGAATTAAAACAGTAAGTTCAAAGATGTATGTAGGCGATTACCAGAATCTTCAAAACGGGTCAGTAGTTGTTGACAGAAAACAGAATCTTTCTGAAATTTGTTCTAATGTATGTCAGCAGCACGAAAGATTTAAAGCAGAACTGATTAGGGCACAAGAAGCAGGTATTAAAATTTTTATACTTTGCGAACACGGAAAAGATATCAAAAC